>CAMPHL010000095.1 GCA_946885905.1 uncultured Pseudomonadota bacterium
GGACCGCTCGATCCACGGCCCGGCCGAGTTCGTGCGGACCAACATGGTGGGCACCTTCGAGCTGCTGGAGGCCGCGCGCGCGCACTGGAACGGCCTCGACGGCGACGCGAAGGCGGCTTTCCGCTTCCTGCACGTTTCCACCGACGAGGTCTACGGCACGCTGGCGCCGGGGGATCCCGCGTTCGGCGAGACCACGCCCTACGCGCCCAACAGTCCCTATTCGGCCTCGAAGGCGGGCTCCGATCACCTGGTGCGGGCCTATCACCACACGTACGGCCTCCCGGCGGTCACGACCAACTGCTCGAACAACTACGGCCCATACCAGTTCCCCGAAAAGCTGATCCCGCTCATGATCGCCAATGCGCTCGAAGGCAAGGCGCTGCCGGTGTACGGCGACGGGCGCCAGGTGCGCGACTGGCTCTACGTCTGCGACCACTGCGAGGCGATCCGTGTCGCGCTCGCTCGGGGCCGCCCGGGCGAGACCTACAACGTGGGCGGCAACTCGGAGAAGTACAACATCGACGTGGTGCACACGATCTGCGACACGCTGGAGGGCCTCCGCCCGCGCGCGGGCGGCTACCGCGCCCTCATCGAGTTCGTGGCCGACCGGCCCGGCCACGACCGGCGCTACGCGATCGACGCGACCAAGATCCGCGACGAGCTCGGGTGGACGCCGCGCGAGACCTTCGAGACGGGCCTTGCCAGGACCGTCGCCTGGTACCTCGACCACGCGGACTGGGTCGCGCAGGTGAAGAGCGGGGAGTACCGCAAGTGGCTCGACACCAACTACGGCCGAAGGCGGACGGCATGAAGAGGAAGGGCATCATCCTCGCGGGCGGATCGGGCACGCGCCTGTACCCCGCGACCCGCGTGATCTCCAAGCAGCTGCTGCCGGTGTACGACAAGCCGATGGTGTACTACCCGCTGTCGACGCTCATGCTGGCGGGAATGCGCGAGATCCTCGTGATCTCCACGCCGCAGGACACGCCGCGTTTCAAGGAGCTCCTCGGCGACGGGCGCGAATGGGGCCTCGAGCTCTCCTACGCGGTGCAGCCGAGCCCGGGCGGCCTGGCGCAGGCCTTCATCGTGGGCCGCGACTTCGTGGGCTCCGACCACAGCTGCCTCGTCCTCGGCGACAACATCTTCCACGGCCACGACCTGGCTGCAGGACTGCAGGCGGCGAACGCGGCGAAGGAAGGCGCCACGGTGTTCGCGTACCCGGTGCACGATCCGGAGCGCTACGGCGTGGTCGAGTTCGACGCCAACGGGCGCGCGGTGAGCATCGAGGAAAAGCCCGTCCAACCCAAGTCCCGGTATGCCGTGACGGGCCTGTACTTCTACGATCCGTCCGTGGTCGACATCGCCGCGAACTTGAGGCCCTCGGCCCGCGGCGAGCTGGAGATCACGGACGTGAACCGCGTCTACCTCGAGCGCGGCGACCTCGCCGTGCAGGTGATGGGGCGCGGCACCGCGTGGCTGGACACGGGCACCCACGAGAGCCTGCTCGAGGCAGCCCACTTCATCGAGACGATCGAGCGCCGCCAGGGCCTCAAGATCGCCTGCCCCGAGGAGATCGCCTACCGCATGGGCTACATCGACGCCGCACAGCTCGAGCGCCTCGCCCAGCCGATGAAGAAGAACTCGTACGGACACTACCTGCTCGAGGTCTTGCGCGATCGAGTGTTTTGAGGCATCCCGCGTTTCCAGCGCCATTCCCCGATCGCAGCCCCGATGAAAGCCATCCCCACCGCCATCCCCGACGTCCTCGTGATCGAGCCCGCGGTATTCGGCGATGCGCGCGGCTTCTTCTACGAGAGCTGGAACCAGCGCGCCTTCGACGCGGCGGTCGGGCGCGACGTGCGATTCGTCCAGGACAACCACTCCTGCTCGGGCCGAGGGGTGTTGCGGGGCCTGCACTACCAGCTCCAGAACGCGCAGGGCAAGCTCGTGCGCGTGACCGAAGGCGCGGTGTTCGACGTCGCCGTGGACCTGCGCCGTTCGTCGCCCACCTTCGGGCGGTGGGTGGGCGAGACCCTCTCGGAGGAGAACAAGCGGATGCTCTGGATCCCGGAGGGCTTCGCGCACGGCTTCCTCGTCACCAGCGAGCGCGCGCAGTTCCTCTACAAGGCCACCGAGTTCTACGCGCCGGCGCACGAGCGCACCCTTCTCTGGAACGACCCGGCGCTGGGCATCGCGTGGCCGCTCGAGGGCGAGCCGCTGTTGAAGCCGAAGGACGCGGCGGGCTTGCCGCTCGATCGGGCGGAGACTTTCGCGTGATCCGGGTGCTCGTGACCGGCGCCGGCGGCCAGGTCGGCGCCGAGGTGGTGCGCGAGCTGCAGGGCCGCGCCCAGGTGCACGCGCGGGAGCGCGCGCTCCTGGACGTCGCCGACCCCGCTTCCATCCGCGAAGGCGTGCGCGCCGCGCGCCCGGACGTGATCGTGAACTGCGCCGCCTACACCGCGGTGGACCGTGCCGAAACCGACCGCGAAGCCGCGCATGCCGCGAACGTCGTGGGCCCGGGCGTGCTCGGCGAGGAGGCGAAGCGCTGCGGCGCTCTCCTGCTGCACTTCTCCACCGATTACGTCTACGACGGTTCGAAGCCGGCTCCGTACGTCGAGGAGGACCCCGTGAATCCCCTCTCGGTCTACGGCGCCACCAAGCTGGAGGGGGAGCAGGCGGTCGCGGCGTCGGGTGCGGCACACCTGGTGCTGCGCACGAGCTGGGTCTACGGGCCGCGCGGCCGAAACTTCCTCTTCACCATGCTGCGCCTCGCGCGCGAGCGCCCCGAGCTTCGCGTCGTCGACGACCAGAAGGGCGCGCCCACGTCGAGCCGCGCGCTCGCGCGACTGGTGCGCGAGATCCTCGATCGCGGCGGCGATATCGAGGCGATCTCGCGCGACGAGATCGAGCGCGTTTCTTCCGCGAGCGGCATCTCTCACGCCACGGCGGCGGGCGCGACCACATGGTTCGGCTTCGCGGGCGCGATCTTCGACGAGATGGCGCGCCAGGACCGGCTCGCTTTCGCGGCGCCCCGCCTGGTGCCCATCGCCACGCGCGACTACCCGACGCCCGCGCGGCGGCCGGCCAACTCGGTGATGTCCAACGAGAAGCTCCGGGCAGCCTTCGGGGTTTCGATCGCGGACTGGCGAGCCGGCCTCGAAGAAGTCGTCTCAGCGATTCCGGCTTAGGGCGAAACACACCTCGCCGGTGGTGTTCGCGGCGAGCCGCAGCTCGTATCCCGCCTCCGTTGCCATCCGCGAGACGTTGTAGAGGCCGATCCCCATGCCGCCTGCGCGCGGCACCGGCGCGTGGAAGAGCAGTTGCGCGACCTCCGGCGGCAGGGCGCGTCCGGTGTCGCGCACCGAACGCTCGATGCGTGCCGCGTCCACGGCGAGCCGCATCGTGATCGTGAGCGCGGGCTCGCGCGCGCGCTTGGCGCGCGCGTTGTCGATGGCGTTCTCCATGAAGGTATCGAAGAGGCTCGCGGGAACTTCCGCATCGCCCTCGAGAGCCGCTTCGAGGATCACGTCCCCGCCGCCCATGCGGCGCTCGGCCTGCGTCCACCAGGCGCTCGCGGCCACGGGCAGGTCGTGGGTGGGCGACTGCGGCGCGCGCAGCTTCTCGAGCGTGCTCTGCAGGCGCAACGTGAGCTGCGGCAGCTGGCGCTGCAGCAGGCCCTGGTAGCCTTCGGCCGGCTCCTTCGGCGCCATCGAGGTGAGTGCGTAGAGCGATTGCAGCAGGTTCTTCACGTCGTGCGTGAGCCGCGCGCCCGTCTCGTGCACCGCCTGCAGGTAGGCGTGCTGCGCCAGCGCCCGCTCGCGGCGCTTGCCTTCGTAGAACTCGCCCACGACCTGGGCGAGCAGGCGCATGTGCAGGTCCAGCGCGGGAGACAACGGGATGGTCGTGTGGAATGTGAGCTCGACGGCGGAGTGCCGGAAGCGCATGGTGTGCTCGGATGGCTGGCCGAAGCGCCCCTCACCGTCCGGCGAGGTCCAATGGCCGCCGCGGATCCAGGGCAGCGCCTCGATCTCCTCCAGCGACTGCTCGAGGAAGCGGCGCGGATCGTCCTCCGATTCGGCCAGGTGGGCGATGCGCCGCATCCAGAGCTCGAACGGCATCCCCACCGACATGAGATAGGTGGAGAAGTAGGTGCGCAGCCCACCGAAGCCCCGCCGCGGGTTCCAGAGTGCGGCCAGCGCCAGCAGCGCGAGGCCGAAGAGCGTGACGGTGGTGATCACGGACTCCACGTAATCGTCGCCGGTGAAGCGCATCGCCACGATGGCGCCCAGGGCCAGCACCACGACCAGCTGGAAGACGAGCACCGCGTAGAAGAAGTCGAACACGAGGCCCGTGTCGTCCTCGCGCCGGTAGGGCAGGACCGCGAGGAGCGCCAGCATGAGCGGCAGCAGGCGCCGGGCGAAGGTGCCGATGGCCGCCGGCAGCACGTCGCCCGCGAGCACGAGCTCGGGCACGGCCCAGAGGAGCAGCATCGCCACGAGGTAGCCGAAGGCCACGAGGTAGAAGTAGTTGGCGTGCCGCGCCCGCGCGGTGAACACGCGCCCGCCGAGGATGCCAAGCAGCAGCAGCAGCCACATCACGATCATCCAGCCGGCGAGGAACCAGAGCGTGGCGCCGGTGAGGATCGCCAGCATCGCGACCGAGCCGGGATCGAGCTCGCGCTCGGCGGCGAAGAACGGCTGCCAGAGGAGGAAGAGGCCGAAGTGCACCAGCAGCCAGAGGCGCTGGAAGACGCCCCCCGCCTCGCTCACCAACGCGGCGTGGAGCGCGAGGAGCATGGCCAGCACCACCCAGCGCCGGTGGGAGACGACGAGGCGGGCGAGGCGGTGCTCGAGGGCTATGGCCACCCGGGCAGCATATCAAGGCGGTCTTGTCGGTTTGCCGACGGTAGGTGTCGGCAGGCGCGACAGGTCGGCCCCTGCAGCATCGCGTATCCGGGCGCCGTTTTGGGATATAGTCCTTGCAAATCAGCCAGATCCCGGTTCTGGCACGGGCGTTGCTGAGTTCATGGCAGGACTACACAGGATCCCTACGGAGGGAAACAATGAAATCGCAGCAATCAGGCTTCACGCTGGTCGAGATCGCGATCGTGCTGGTGATCATCGGCCTGCTTCTCGGCGGCATCCTCAAGGGCCAGGAGCTCATCAACAGCGCGCGGGTGAAGAACCTCGCGAACGACTTTCGCGTGATCCCCACCTACATCTACGCCTTCCAGGACAAGTTCAAGTCCCTGCCCGGCGACGATGCCCAGGTCACCGCCCACGTGCAAGGCGCGACGGCATCGACGACGGGGCCGGTGGGCAACGGCATCATCAACGGCCACTGGAACAGCGGCGACATCGCCGAGGAGTCCTTCGTGTTCTGGCAGCACGTGCGCCTCGCCAACCTCGCCGCGGGTCCCACGGACACCGGCGACGCGACCTACCGCCCCGTGAACGCCGTCGGTGGCGCGATCGGGATCAATAGCGTGGGCGCCGCGGCCACCCCGCAGATCAAGGGAATGAGCGGCACCTACCAGGTCTGCTCCAAGGGCATCCTCGGCAAGTTCGCGATCCAGCTCGACGTGCAGATGGACGACGGGCAGCCTTGCAGCGGAAGCATGCGCGCCATCCCGGACGTCGGCACCGGCACCACGACCAACCAGGATGCTTCCTGGACGGGTACCTCCGCCCCGGCGGGCTGCGGCGGCGCGGTGGTCGCCCCCGATTCCACCTACACGGTCTGCATGACGTTCTGACCGGGCGGCCCTTCGCGCGATCGGCCGGCGATTCGCCGGCCGATCCGTTTCAGCGCCTCGGGGCCCGCGCCTACCCTTGCAGTAGCCGCATCTCGGCCTTGGCCAGGTTCTCCTGGGTCCCCAGCAGCACCAGCACGTCCCCGGCCTTCACGATCGCATCGACCGACGGGTTGACCTCGCGCTCGCCGGTGCGGCGGATCGCGGTAACCTCCACACCCATGCTGGCGAGGTTCAGGGCGCCCAGCGTGAGCCCCACGCAGGCGGCGCTCTCCGTGGCCACGAGCGTGCGCAGCCCCGGAGCTTCCCGGTCATCGGCGTCTTCATCGGTCGAGCCGTGGAAATAGCCGCGCATCAGGCTGTAGCGTTGCTGGCGGGCTTCGCGCAGGTTCCTGAGCACCCTGGTCAACGGCGTGCCCATCTGCAGCATGGTCTGGGCGGCGAGCATGAGCGATCCCTCGACCACCTCGGCCACGATCTCCGCGGCGCCCGCCGCGCGCAGGCGCGCCACGTCGGTATCGTCGAAGGTGCGGACGATCACCGGAACCTCGGGCCTCAACTCGCGCACGTGGGCGAGGATCGCGAGCGCCTTGGGCGTGTCGGCGAAGCTCACCACCACGGCCACCGCGCGCGACAGCGCCGCCGCCACCAGTACCTCGCGGCGCGCCGCATCGCCGAACACCACCGAGTCGCCGGCGGCGGCGGCCTGGCGCACGCGTTCGGGGTCCGAGTCCAGCGCGATGAAGCCCACTTTCTCGCGCTCGAGGTAATGCGCGAGCGCCTGGCCGCTGCGGCCATAGCCGCACACGATCACGTGCCCCTGCGTGGCCATGGACTTCACCGCCAGCTGGTGCAGGGCCATGGCGCGGCTCGTCCACTCGCTCTCGACGAAGTGCAGCACGATCCGCTCCATGCGCGCGAGGATGATCGGGGCCGAAAGCACCGACAGGAGCGAGGCGCCCAGCACCACCTGCAACGTGGTCGCATCGACCGCGTTGTGGAGCGCGGCGAGCGCGATCACGACGAAGCCGAACTCGCCCGAGGGCGCGAGGGCGATCGCGGTTCGCAGCGCCGTGGGCTTGTCGTTGCGGAAGGCGAGCGCGAGGCCGTAGATGATTCCCAGCTTCGCGAGCGTCATCGCGGCGAAGATGCCGAACACGGCGGGCAGGTACGCGGCCAGCGCCGGCACGTCGACGAGCATGCCGATGGTCACGAAGAACAGCCCCAGCAGCACGTCCCTGAACGGCTGGATGTAGTCCTCGACCTGGTAGCGGTACTCGGTCTCGGAGATCAGCATGCCGGCGAGGAAGGCGCCCAGCGCGAGCGATAGCCCGGCGTGCTCGGTCACCCACGCGAGGCCGAGGGTCACCAGCAGCACGAAGAGCACGAAGAGCTCGGCCGATTTCTGCCGCGCCACCAGGTGGAAGAGCGGGCGCATGAGCCGCTGCCCCAGGAAGAGCACGATCGCGAGCACCACCGCCGCCTTCGCGAGCGCCACGCCGATCGCGCCGGCGATGGCCTCGCCGGTGAGGGCAAGTGCGGGAACGAGGACCATCAGCGGGATCACCGCGAGGTCCTGGAAGAGGAGCACGCCCATGATCTGGCGGCCGTGCTTCGACTGAAGCTGCGCGCGCTCGGCCAGCATCTTGGAGACGATGGCGGTCGAGGACATGGCGGCCACGCCGCCGAGCACGATGCCTTCGGTCCAGGTTTGTCCCAGCAGCACCGCGGCCGCGGCCCCGAGCCCCGTCACGATCACCACCTGCGAGCCGCCCAGTCCCAGAACGATCCTGCGCATCGCCACGAGCTGCGGCAGGCTGAACTCCAGGCCCACCGAGAACATGAGGAACACGACGCCGAACTCGGCGATGTAGCGCTGGTCCTCGGTCGCCGCCACGAGGGCCAGCGCGTGCGGGCCGACGACGGCCCCCACCAGCAGGTAGCCGAGGATCGCGGGGATGTGGAGCGAACGGAAGAGCACCACGACGGCCACCGCCGAGGCGAGCAGGATCAGGGGGGCGTTGAGCGCGTCTTGCATGACCGAGGATTTATAATTCCCGCGTGTCGAATCTACCAGACGAGCGGCGCGTGCTCGATCTCGCGCGCGGGGTGCTCGACATCGAGGCCAACGCCGTGCTTGCCTTGAAGGAGCGCCTCGGCGCGCCCTTCGTCGCCGCCACGCGCCTGATCATGGCCACGCGCGGGCGCGTGGTCGTGACCGGCATGGGCAAGTCCGGCCACGTGGGCAACAAGATCGCCGCAACGCTCGCCTCCACCGGCACGCCCTCGTTCTTCATGCACCCCGCAGAGGCGAGCCACGG
>CAMPHL010000096.1 GCA_946885905.1 uncultured Pseudomonadota bacterium
GTGCTGAGCGCGCGGCAATCTTGCGAGGCAAGGACAGGGCAGTGGTGGTGGCGTGGGTCAGAAGTTCTTCGCTAAGCCTTTGGCTGTTCCTCATTCCCCCAGTCACTCGGTGGTCGGCCGACCTTGTCCGCTTCTTCCATGAGTCGCGTATGTACCGGGTCAGCATCAAGTTCCTGCTGCTCACGCGCTGCTCTCTGGCGAGCGATTGCGGCGTTTAAACACCAAGCCACCAAGGCGCCCAAGACAAGGCCGACTGTTCCTGCTTCCCGGCTTAGCAAACCAAGGAAGACCCCAGGGACCATAAAGATCGCACTGGCGCATAGATAGACGAAGGCCATTCCGACTGCATCAACAAGTCGAGGAAACGTCCGGCACACCATCCAAAACGCGCCCTGAACGGCGACGATTACGAGAATGAATAACACGCCCCACAACGCGTCCGCATCGCTCTCAATGATGCGGCCGGCAAGCACATCGCAAACGCCGAGGCTCAGGATGAATGCTAGGGAGGGGCGAAACATGACGCGAAGTCTACCTCCGCTCACGGCAGATCGCGTCCAGCGTGCTAGTGGATCAAGGAGTGCACATCCGTGGACGAATTCGTGGACGAATTAGGGGTTGAGGGGGGTCAAGCCGGGCTGTGACGTGTGCCGCCGCAGCTGATAAGCTCCCGGCTGAACCCTGTTGGACCCCTAGTCACTTGGTTCGAGTCCAATCGCGCCTACCAGGAATTCCAGAGACGAACGAACAAGCCGGCAGAAAAGCCGGCTTTTTGTCGTTTCTATAACCGGGCCTTCATGCGCTCCGCGATCGGGCAGGCTTCCTTCTTCCCCAGCTCGCAGGCCCGCTTCGCATCGGCATGGGCGGCCGCGAAATCCCCGCGGTGAAAATGGGAACCGCTGCGCTCGAGGTGCGCCGCGGCATCTCCGGGCACGACGCGCAGGTAACGGGTCCAGAGATCGACGCAATCGTCGAAGCGGCGTTGCCTGCTCAGGATGCGGTCGGCGTGCAGGTAGGTGTCGAACCAGCCGGGATTCAAGTCCATCACGCGGCGGAAATCCACCAGCGCCATGTCCTCGCGCCCGGCTTTCCAGTGCGCCACGCCGCGCCAGTACACGAGTTCCCCGTCGGCACCGACCGGCCCGAGCAACTCGTCATACAGGCGAATCGCTTCCTCGATCCGCCCCTGTTTTTGCAGGGCGAGGGCGCGTGCACGCTTGTCCCGCCAATCTTCCGCCTTTGCCTCGGCGCGGGGTGGCGCATCGGTCGTCTCGACATATTCTTCGTAGACCCCGTTCACGAACATGGGCGCGAAGACGGCGACGAGCGCGATGTGCAATCCGAACAGCCGGCCGGCGATGCGCGAAACCTCGGGATCGCGCAGGCGCCTGTAGGTGCGGCGCCAGACGAACCGCTGCAAGGCGGTGCCGCTCTCGTCGTCCCTGTCCGTGTCCCTCGCTTCGAGCTTGTCGAGGATCTCCGGGTGGCGCTCGCGCAGCAGTTGCTCGAGTTGCCAGTGCCAGAAGACGCCTACCAGCACCATGAGGCAGAAAGCCGCGAACAGCGCGTAGAAGAGCGGCTCCGGGAGCATCGGGCTAGCTGATCAGACGGATCTCTCTGGCGGGCACGGTGAGGTTCACCTCGGAGCCCGGCGCCAGGCGCTCCCCGCCCCACGAATGGGGCTGGTCGGCGATGACGAGCGCCGAGCCCACCCGTACCTCGTAGCGCATGAACTCGCCCAGGAATTCGCCATCCTCGACCACGCCGGCCAGGTGCAGCGCCCCGGGCGTGACCGCCCCCTCGCCGGGGGCGAGCGCGACCACGTGGGGGCGAAACGCGATCTCGACCCGGGCGGCGGCATCGGGGACGAAGTTGGCGGGCAACGGCACGGTTCCAAGGCCCGCGGAGCGCAACACCGCTGCGCCGCCGTCGCGCTCGACCGTCCCTTCGAACAGGTTCACGGAGCCCACGAACTGCGCGACGAACCGGTTGGCCGGACGGTCGTAGAGCTCGATCGGAGTCCCCACTTGCTGGACCACGCCCTGGTCCAGTACCGCGATGCGATCGCAGACCGTCATCGCCTCCTCCTGGTCGTGCGTGACGAATATGGTAGTGATGCCGAGCCGGTCGTGCACGCGCCTGAGCTCCCGGCGCATCTGCACGCGCAGCTTCGCGTCCAGGTTGGACAACGGCTCGTCGAGCAGCAGCACCTGCGGCTCGATGGCGAGCGTCCGGGCGAGGGCGACCCGCTGCTGCTGCCCGCCCGAGAGCTGGTTGGGGCGCCGTTCCGAGTAACCGGTCAGCCCGACGAGCTCGAGCGCGGCGCCGACCTTCCTGCGGATCTCGTCTCGCGGCAGGCGGCGCTCTTCCAGCCCGAAGGCCACGTTGCGGGCCACGCTCATGTGCGGCCAGAGCGCGTAGTTCTGGAACACCATGCCGACGTTGCGCTTCCACGGGGGCACACCGGTCACGTCGCGATCGCCGATGAGCAGGCGCCCCGACTGGTGCTGGTTGAAGCCCGCGATGAGGCGCAGGAGCGTGGACTTCCCCGACCCCGAGGGGCCCAGGAGCGCGAAGAACTCGCCCGGCTCCACCATGATGGAAACGTCGCGCAGCACCTTCGTCGCGCCGTACGCGAGCTCGATGTGGGAGGCCTCGACGCGGACCGCGTCCATTTTCAGCTGCTCCATGCGTCCCTCCGATGCGTGAGCCGGTAGGAGAGGTAGGTTCCGAGGCCGACGATTGCCACGGCGATCACGCCGAGCGCGGCGCCGGGCCCGCGCCCGGCGATGCTCTGCATGTAGAGGTAGATCCCGTACGACATCGGCGCCTGGTCGGCGGAGGACGAGAGCACGATGGTGGCGGACAGCTCGACCGCCGCGGTGATGAAACTGGTGACGAAGCCGGCGAGGATTCCCCCCGTCATCAGCGGAACCACGATGCGCCGCACGGTGCGCGCTTTCGAGGCGCCGAGGTTCTCCGCCGCCTCCTCGAGCGAGACGTGCAGCTGGGTGAGGGCGGCCATGCACGAGCGCAACGCATACGGCAGGCGCCGCACCGCATACGCGACCATCAGCGCGACCCAGGTCGCGGTGAACGCAGTGTCGGAGAACGGCAGCTCGAGCCCGCGAAAGGCGCGCAGGTAGCCGATGGCGAGCACCACGCCCGGTATGGCGAGCGCCGCGGAGGCGGTCCAGTCGAGCAGCTCCCGCCCCGGCAGGCGCGTGCGCAGGATGATGTAGGCGATGGCGGTGCCGATGACCACGTCGATCAGCGCCGCGAGCCCGCAGTAGAGCAGGGTGTTGCCGATCATCCGCGGGGACTGCGTGAAGACGGTGGCGTAATGCGCGAGCGTGAACCCCTCGGGCAGGACGCTGAAGCTCCACACCTTGGACAGCGACATCAGCAGGATGCCCAGGTGCGGCGAGAGCACGATCAGGAGCACGCAGCCGATCCACGCGTAGGCCGCGGCCGCTTGCCAGGGCGAGAGCTCGCGCGTGGAAAGCGACGTTCCGCCGCGCTGCAACGTGGCGTAGTCGCGCCCCTTGAGGATGCGCGCCGACATCCACAGCGCGCCGACCGAGAACGCGATCATGATGACGCTGATCACGTAGCCGATCGGGTCCTCCACGCCCACGGAGGTGATGCGCAGGTAGGCCTGGGGCGCGAGCATGTTGGTCTGGCCGAGCACGAGCGGCGTGCCGAGGTCGTCGAACACCTTCACGAAGACAAGGGAGGCGCCGGCCACGTACCCGGGCATCGCGAGCGGGAAGACGATGCGGCGGAAAAGGCGCAACCCCGAGGCGCCGAGGTTCTGCGCCGATTCCTCCATCGCGCCGTCGATGTTGCGCAGCGCCGCCACGAGGTTGAGGAGGATGAAGGGGAAGTAGTGGACGCTCTCCACGAAGATCACGCCGTTCAGGCCCTGCATGAACGGGATCGTGAAGCCCGCGTGCTCCTGCAGCAGGAGGTTCACCGAGCCCGACCGGCCAAAGAGGAGCTGCATCGCGACCGCGCCCACGAAGGGCGGCATTATGAGCGGCAGCACCCCGAGCGTCTGGATCACCGCGGCCCCGCGGAAGCGGAAGCGCACCGTGAAGTAGGCGAGGGGCACGGCGACGAGCGTGGCGAAGACCACCGACATGCCGGCCACGTAGAGGCTGTTCCAGAACGACTCGCGCATGAGCGAGATCTGGAAGAACGTGACGAAGTGCCCGAAGGTGAAATCACCACCCCCGGTCGAGAACGCCGTGAAGACGACGGCCCCGACCGGGACGACCAGGAACGCGACGAGGAAGGCCGCGATCGCGATCGCGACCGCGACGATCATTTAGCCGCGTTCGCGAGCTCGACGGCGCGGGCGTAGTTCGCCTTCGCCTTGCTGCTCCATTCCTCCTCGACCTGCGTCTTGCGGCGCACACCCGCCTCGTCGCCCTTCTTGGCGGCAAAGACCTTTTGCAGGTCCTTGTCCATCGCCTGCTGCTCGGTCACGGGGATCGACCACGCGAGCTTCTTCGCCTCCTCGAGCTGCGGGCTCGAGCGCCCGCCCAGGCGCTTGTCGGCGTCCTGGATCGCCTTGGTCGCGGCCACCAGCTCCTTGTGGCGGAACGTGACCACCTGGTCGAAGAGCGAGGACACGAGGTAGTAGCGCGACTTCGACAGCGCCGCGTCGAACTTCACTTTCGCCTGGATCGAGCCGTCGTAGGGGTTCGGATAGCCCTTGGGCGCCTTGGCGTAGGTGGCGGGCAGCACCGGCAGGCGCGAGATCTTCGGGTCGAGCAGCAGCTGCTGGCCCTCGTCGGAGAGCGTGAAGGCGAGGAAACGCCTGGCGGCGTCGGGGTTCTTCGCGCCCGCGATGACGCCGATGTTCGCCGGCACGATGGCGGTCACGCTCGGATACGCGAACTCGGTCGGGAAGCCGGACGCCTTTGCCGCGAGGCCGAAGAAGTCGATCACGATGCCGATGCCGAACTGGCCGTTTTGTACGCCGTCGGGCACGCCGAAGCTTCTCTCGGTGATCGACACGCAGTTGCCCGAGATCTGCTGGATCTGGTTCCAGCCCTTCTCCCAGCCCTCGCCCTGCAGGATGGTCTCGAAGGTGAGGTGCGAGGTGCCCGAGCGCGACGGCGACGAGGTCGCCACGTGCCCGTGGTAGATCGGCTTGGTGAGGTCGACCCACTCCTTCGGCACCGGCAGCTTGTGCGCCTGCATGTAGCGCGTGTTCCACATGAAGCCGTAGCCGGCGAGCGCCTGGCCGCGGTACATGCCTTCGGGGTCGTTGATGGGGTAGCTGCCGACCTTGTCGGGGATGCTTCCCGCGGCAACGTCGACCTTCTGCAGCAGCTTTTCGGAGGCGAGCACCTCGAAGGCATCGGGCGAGGAGGCCCAGAAGATCTCGGCGCGGCTGCCCGCGGGCTGCTCGCGCACGTAGGCGATGCCGGAGGAGGTCCCCTTGTTGAGGATCTCGACCTTGTCGTTCGGATGCTTCTTCTCGTAGGCCGCCTTGTACGCGGTGGTGAGCTCCTTCGGGAACGAGGTCACCACGTTGATCGTATCGGCCAGGGCGCCGCTTGATAGGATGGCGAGCGCGATGGCCAGCGTCTTTCTTTTCATGTCCGGACTTCCTCCTTTGTCTTCCGATCTTACCAATTCCTTCCGCGGGGTCATCCTGGACCTCGACGGCACCCTCATCGAATCGGCCGGCGAGATCGCCGCGGCCATGGATCGCACGCTCGAGGAGCTCGGCCTGCCGCCCCTCGGCCAAACCAGGGTCGAGGCGCTCATCGGGCGCGGCGTCCGTGTGCTCGTCGAACGCGCGTTGCGGGAGGTCGAAGGGGGTGCGCAGGTCGACGTCGATGCCACGGTCGAGCGCTTCGAGGCGCACTACGCGCAGACCGTGGGCACGGGCGCCCGCCTCTTCGACGGCGTGATGCCGGGATTGAGGCGATTGGCCGAAGCGGGCATCCCGATGAGCGTGGTGACCAACAAGCCGCGCTTCTTCACCGAGATGCTGCTCGAGCGCGTGGAGGTGGCCGGGCTGATCAACGCGGTCGTCGCCGGCGACGACGGCATCCAGCGCAAGCCCGCCCCCGACATGCTGCTCGCGGCCTGCGAACGCATGGGAACGGAGCCCGCCCGCTCGCTGATGCTGGGCGATTCCGACAACGATGTGATCGCCGCGCGCGCCGCCGGCTGCCCGGTCTGGTGCGTGCCCTACGGCTACAACGAAGGCCGGGGGCCGGAGGCCCTGGCCTGCGACCGGCTCGTGCAGACCATCGACGAGGCCGCCCGCCTCATCGCGCCCCAGCTCGCTTGAGCCATCCGTTCTTCACCATCGGGCATTCGAATCGCACGCTCGAGGAGTTCCTCGCGCTGCTGGCGCCCAACGGCATCACGCGCGTGGTGGACGTGCGCACCGTGCCGCGCTCCCGGGCGAACCCGCAGTACAACAGGGAAACGCTGCCGGATTCCCTCGCCCCGCACGGGGTAGCCTACGAGCACATCGCGGCGCTCGGCGGGCTTCGCGGCCGCGACAGGCAGGGCACACCTCCCGAGGTGAACGGCTTCTGGCAGAACCAGAGCTTCCACAACTACGCCGACTATGCGATGACGCCGGGCTTCCGCGCCGGGCTCGAGCGACTTTTCGAGATCGCCGAGGGCGAGCGTTGCGCATACATGTGCGCCGAGGCCGTGTGGTGGCAATGCCACCGCAGGATCATCACCGACTACCTGCTGGCCTCGGGCCGCGAAGTGTTCCACATCATCGGCTCCGACGTGCCCGAGCCCGCGCGGCTCACGCCCGAAGCGGTCCCGCACGCCGGCGCGCTGGCTTATCCCGCCAGCCAGCGGGGACTGCCGCTCTAGGCGCTCAAACGCGCTCGATCGCGAGCGCGATGCCCTGGCCCACGCCGATGCACATCGTGCACAGGGCGTAGCGGCCGCCGGTGCGCGCGAGCTGGTACATGGCGGTCGTCACGAGGCGGGCACCCGAGGCGCCCAGCGGATGGCCGAGCGCGATCGCGCCGCCATTCGGATTCACGTGCGGGGCGTCCTCGGGCACGCCGAGCTCGCGCAGGACCGGGACGGCCTGCGCCGCGAAGGCCTCGTTCAGCTCGATCACGTCCATCTTCGAGACGGGAATTCCCAGGCGCGCGAGCAGCTTCCTGGAGGCGGGTGCGGGGCCCATGCCCATGATGCGGGGCGCCACTCCGGCTGCGGCCATTCCCAGGATGCGCGCGCGCGGAGTGAGGCCATGCGCCTTGGCGGCCGCCTCGGACGCGACGATCACCGCGCACGCCCCGTCGTTCACGCCCGAGGCGTTGCCCGCGGTCACCGTGCCGTCCTCGCGCACGATCGGCTTGAGCCTGGCGAGCTGCTCGAGCGAGGTTTCCCGGGGATGCTCGTCCTTCGCGACCACGATCGATTCGCCCTTGCGCGCGGGCAACGTCACCGCGACGATCTCCTCGGCGAGCGCGCCGCGCGCCTGCGCGGCGAGCGCGCGCTGTTGCGACCGAAGCGCGAACGCATCCTGGGCGGCTCGCGTGACCTTGTACTCGGCGGCCACGTTTTCGGCCGTTTCCGGCATCTGGTCGATGCCGTGGAGGCCCTTCATGCGGGGATTCACGAAGCGCCATCCGATCGTCGTGTCGTAGATGGCATTGGTGCGCGCGAAGGGCCCCTCGGCCTTGGGCATCACGAACGGCGCACGCGACATGCTCTCGACGCCGCCTGCGATCCCGATGGAGGATTCGCCGGCACGGATGGCGCGGGCCAACTGGCCGATCGCTTCCATGCCCGACCCGCAGAGCCGGTTCACGGTCGCGGCGGGCACGTCCACGGGCAGGCCGGCAAGCAGCAGCGCCATGCGCGCGACGTTGCGGTTGTCCTCGCCGGCCTGATTGGCGCAGCCCATGATGACGTCGGCGATGCGCGCCTGGTCGAGGTTCGGATGCCGCAACAGGAGCGAGCGGATCACGTGCGCGGCGAGATCGTCGGCGCGGACAGGCGCGAGCGCGCCGACGTGGTTGCCGATCGGAGTGCGGATGCCGTCGACGATA
>CAMPHL010000097.1 GCA_946885905.1 uncultured Pseudomonadota bacterium
GTTACGCCGCGCGGCGCTGCTTGAGCGGCAAATCACGCCCCCGCTGCATGCGCTCCACCATGACGTCGCCGGGCTCGAACGCCGCGATCAGCGTCTTGTAGACCGACTCCGCCTTGGCGGTGTTGTCGGACGTGAAATTGCAGACGTACACATCCAGCGTCGCGCCGTCGCGCTCCGGCCACGTGTGTATCGCGAGGTGCGATTCGGCCAGCACGACCGCGCCCGTCGAGCCCCCGTCCTGGGTGCCATCGAGCCCGTCGAACTGGTAGAAATGCTGCCCGAGCACGGTGAGTCCCGAGTCGGTGCAGGCCTTGACGCAGAGATCCCGCAGCTTTTCGGAAGAGACCAGGACTTCGCTCTTCCGGCAGTTGTAGAGATCGGCAATGATGTGCAGTCCCTTCATCGTGGTACCCCCAAGCAAAGATCTGCAAGTCCAGGGACCGCACACGCGACCTCGGGCACTCACGCTGTCTGGCGTAGTGCCCTCATGCCCAGGGCGGCGGGTGCTGTCCTTCCTGCAGAGGTTTACCCAAGCAAAAAGTATCGCGGTGAAAAAGTGCGCAAGTATAATCGCATATTGCCCCGCGTGAAAAGCATTTCAAGCCTTTTCCCAGAAAAATCCGCGCGTTGCCTCTTCCTTTCGAGCTACAAATGTCAGCCGCCACCGCTCCCGCCGCCGCCACTTACGCCGACATCGTCAACGCCATCCGCGCGCTCGCCATGGATGCGGTGCAGAAGGCCAATTCCGGGCATCCCGGCATGCCGATGGGCATGGCCGAGATCGCCGAGGTGCTCTGGAGGAACTACCTCCGGCACAACCCCGCGAACCCGGGCTGGCCGGACCGCGACCGCTTCGTGCTCTCCAATGGTCACGGCTCGATGTTGCAGTACGCGCTGCTGCACCTCACCGGCTACGACCTGCCGATGGAGGAGATCCGGCGCTTCCGGCAGCTGCACTCGAAGACGCCGGGGCACCCGGAAGTCGGCTATACGCCCGGCGTCGAGACCACCAGCGGCCCGCTCGGACAGGGACTGGCCAACGCGGTAGGCTTCGCGCTCGCCGAGAAGCTGCTGGCAGCGCGCTTCAACAAGCCCGGCCACACGATCGTCGACCACCACACGTACGTCTTTCTCGGCGACGGCTGCCTCATGGAAGGAATTTCACACGAGGCCTGCTCGCTCGCCGGCGTCCTCGGGCTCGGCAAGCTGGTCGCCTTCTACGACGACAACGGGATATCGATCGACGGCGAAGTGCGGGGCTGGTTCCGCGACGACACGCCGAAGCGCTTCCAGGCATACGGGTGGCACGTGGTGCCGGGGGTCGACGGCCACGATCCTGCCGCCGTCGCGCGTGCGATCGAGGCCGCGCGCGCGGAGGTTTCGCTGCCCACGCTCATCTGCTGCAAGACGGTGATCGGCAAGGGCTCGCCCGGCAAGGCCGGCACCGAGGCCTCGCACGGCGCCGCGCTGGGCGACAAGGAAGTCGCCGCGACGCGCGAGCACATCGGTTGGCGCCATCCGCCCTTCGAAATCCCCGAGGCGGTCTACGCCGCCTGGGATGCGCGCCCGCGGGGCAAGGCGGCAGAAGCCGAGTGGAACAGGCGCTTCGCGGCCTACGAGAAGGCGCATCCGGCCGACGCGCTCGAATTCAAGCGTCGCGTCGCCGCCAACGACCTGCCACCCGACTGGCAGCAGGTCGTACAAACGGCCGTGGCGAAGGCGAACGAAAAGGCGGAGTCGGTCGCCACGCGCAAGGCATCGCAGCTCGTCCTCGAAACCTACGCCGCGGCTCGAACCTCACCAATTGGTCCGGCAGCAAGCCGGTCACCGCGGGCGAGGGCGGCAACTATGTCCACTACGGCGTGCGCGAGTTCGCCATGGCCGCGATCGGCAACGGCCTCGCCCTGCACGGCGGCTTCATCCCCTATTCGGGCACCTTCCTCACCTTCTCGGACTATTCGCGCAACGCGTTGCGCATGGCCGCGCTCATGCGCGTGCGCAACATCTTCGTGTTCACGCACGACTCCATCGGGCTGGGCGAGGACGGGCCCACGCACCAGGCGGTGGAACATGTCTCGAGCCTGCGCCTCATCCCGCGCATGGACGTATGGCGCCCGTGCGACACCGTCGAGACCTCGGTGGCGTGGGCGGCGGCGATCGAGCGCAAGGACGGCCCCACGTCGCTCGCGCTCTCGCGCCAGAACGTGCCCTTCGTGAAGCGTTCGCCGGATACGATGGCCGCCATCCGGCGCGGCGGCTACGTGATCTCCGATGCGCCCGGCGCCCGCGCCGTGGTGCTCGCCACGGGCTCGGAAGTCGCGCTCGCGCTCGCCGCCCAGAAATCCCTGGCCGAAGCCGGCATTGCCGTCCGCGTCGTGTCGATGGCTTGCACCAGCGTCTTCGACCGCCAGGACGCGGCCTGGCGCGACTCGGTTCTGCCGCCCGGCCTGCCGCGCGTATCGGTGGAGGCGGGCGTAACCGATTTCTGGCGCAAGTACGTGGGGCTCGAGGGCGCCGCGGTCGGCGTGGACCGCTTCGGCGAATCGGCGCCGGCTGGCGAGGTATACAAATTCCTCGGCGTCGACGCCGAGCATGTCGTCGCCGCGGTGCGTGAAGTGATTGGATCGCGAACCGTTGCCGCATAGCGGCGGCCTGGACGACCGCGTCGTCGTCCGCGCCGCGAGCGTCGGCGACGCTCCCCACGTCGCGCGCATCCACCGGGAGAGCTGGCGCACGACCTACGCGGGCATCCTGCCCCTCGACGTGATCGCCGCGCAGGCGGGCCGCAAGAGCGAGGCCGCGTGGCGCCGGCGCCTGATCGATGCGCCCGCCTGGCAGGTCACCTGGATCGCGGAACGCTGCGGCGAGCCCGTGGGCATCGCCAATTGCGGCGACGCGCGCCACCAGCTCGAGGGCATCGAGGCCGAGATCTACGCCCTTTACGTGCTGCGCGCCCACCAGCGCTGCGGCGTCGGCCGCGCGCTCGTGCGTGCCTGCGCCAGGCACTTCGTCCGCCAGGGCCAGTTCGGCTTCTACCTCTGGGTGCTGAAGGCGAACCGGGCCCGCATGTTCTACGAGGCGCTCGGGGGCGCGGAGATGGCGCAGAAGGTCGAGCGCCTCGGGCGCCTGCACTCGTTCGCCCAGGTGGCCTATGGCTGGCACGACCTCACCGCGCTCGTGTCCACCCCCGAAGGCGTCTGCTGACGATGCTCTAAAATAGACCCTTTCCGCATTCCCTTCGGAGCCTCCCGAAATGACCGTCCGCGTCGCCATCAACGGCTACGGCCGCATCGGCCGCAACATCCTTCGCGCCCACTACGAGTCGAACAAGAGCCACGATTTGCAGATCGTCGCGATCAACGACCTGGGCCCGCCGGCCACGAACGCCCATCTCACGCAGTACGACACCGCGCACGGCAAGTTCCCGGGGAAGGTCGAGGTCGAGGGCGACAACATGGTCGTGAACGGTGACAGGATCCGCGTCGTGGCCCAGCGCGATCCCGCGCAGTTGCCGTGGAAGGACCTGGGCGTCGACGTGGTGCTCGAATGCACCGGCTTCTTCACCTCGAAGGAGAAGGCCTCGGCCCACCTGAAGGGCGGGGCGAAGAAGGTGATCATCTCGGCCCCGGGCGGCAAGGATGTCGACGGCACGGTGGTCTACGGCGTGAACCACGACACGCTCAAGGCCTCGCAGACGGTGGTCTCCAACGCCTCTTGCACGACCAACTGCCTCGCCCCGCTGGTAAAGCCCCTGCACGAGGCGATCGGCGTCACCACGGGCCTCATGACCACGATCCACGCCTATACCAACGACCAGGTCCTCACCGACGTCTTCCACGAGGACCTGCGCCGCGCGCGCTCGGCCACGCAGTCGATGATCCCCACCAAGACGGGCGCGGCAGCCGCGGTGGGCCTCGTGCTCCCGGAGCTCAACGGCAAGCTCGACGGCTTCGCGATCCGCGTGCCCACGATCAACGTTTCCATAGTGGACCTCTCCTTCATCGCCGCGCGCGACACGACGGTGGACGAGGTGAACGACGTCATGAAGAAGGCCTCCGAGTCGGGGCCGCTCGAGGGCATCCTGGGCTTCAACACGGCCCCGCTCGTCTCGGTGGATTTCAACCACGACCCGCGCTCCTCGATCTTCGACGCCACCCTCACCAAGGTGTCGGGGCGCCTGGTGAAGGTCTCGAGCTGGTACGACAACGAGTGGGGCTTCTCCAACCGGATGCTCGACGTGACCATGGCCTGGATGGCGGCCAAGTAGCCGCCGTGGCCTGGGCCATCCTGTTCGTGGCGGGCCTGTGCGAGATCGCCTGGGCGGTCGGGCTCAAGTACACCGACGGCTTCACCCGGGCCGTTCCGACCACGCTCGTGGTGGTCGCCATGGTCGCGAGCGTCTGGCTGCTCGCGCTAGCGCTTCGGACCATCCCGGTCGGCACCGGCTACGCGGTATGGACCGGCATCGGCGCCGTGGGCACGGCGATCATGGGGATGTTCCTCTTCAACGAGTCGCGCGACGCGCTGCGCGTGGGCTGCATCCTGCTCATCGTCGCGGGCATCGTGGGGCTCAAGCTCGCCACCCCGGAGGCCTGATGGCGATGGCGAACCCGTTCACCGAGCACCCCCGCTCCGTGGGCGAGACCTACCTCGAGCATGGCGCGTTCGCGTGCCGCTACGGCGCGAAGATGGCGCTCGGTGGGCTCGCCGCGATCCTGCACGGCATCTTCCCGTTCCTCTTCACCACCACGGGCAGCCGCATCACGCGCGAGCTCGCCGCGACCCTCGAGGCTTCCGCCGCGAGGGCGGCCGCCCGCCGGGAGCCTTCGGCATGAAAGTGCTGCGAATGGCCGACCAGGACCTGGCCGGCAAGCGCGTGCTCATCCGCGCCGACATGAACGTCCCGCAGGACGACTCGGGACGGATCACCGACGACACGCGCATCCGCGCCTCCATGGGCGGGATCCGCGCTGCCCTCGAGAAGGGCGCGGCCGTTATGGTGACCTCGCACCTGGGCCGGCCTACCGAGGGCCAGTTCTCCGAGGCCGATTCGCTCGCACCGGTGGCCAGGCGCCTGTCGGAGCTCCTGGGCCGGCCGGTGCCGCTCGTGCGCGACTGGGTCGACGGCGTGGGGGTCGAACCCGGCGAGGCGGTGATGCTCGAGAATTGCCGCTTCAACAAGGGCGAGAAGAAGAACGACGAGGCGCTCGCGAAGAAGTACGCAGCGCTCGCCGATGTTTACGTGAACGACGCCTTCGGCACCGCGCACCGCGCGGAGGCCAGCACGCAGGGCGTTGCGAAGTTCGCCAAGGTCGCGTGCGCGGGGCCGCTCCTCGCCGCCGAGATCGATGCGCTCTCGCGCGCGCTGGCGAGCCCGAAGCGTCCGCTCACCGCGATCGTGGCCGGCTCCAAGGTCTCGACCAAGCTCACGATCCTGAAGTCGCTCGCGGACAAGGTCGACCAGCTCATCCCCGGCGGCGGCATCGCCAACACATTCCTGCTCGCCGCGGGACTGCCGATCGGCAAGTCTCTCGTGGAAGCCCAGCTCGCGCCCGAAGCCAAGGAGATCATGGTGATCATGGAAGCGCGCGGCGCCGCCGTCCCGCTGCCCACCGACGTCGTCTGCGGCAAGGCCTTCGCGGCCGACACGCCCGCGTCGGTGAAGGCGGTGCGCGACGTGCAGGACGACGACATGATCCTCGACATCGGGCCGCAAAGCGCGAAGCGTTACGCGGAGCTGCTCGAGAGCGCGGGGACGATCGTCTGGAACGGCCCCGTGGGCGTGTTCGAGTTCCCCGCGTTCGAGGGCGGCACCAAGGCGCTCGCCCAGGCCATCGCGGGATCGAAGGCCTTTTCCATCGCGGGCGGCGGCGACACGCTCGCGGCGATCGCCAGGTTCGGCGTGACCGACCGCATCGGCTACATCTCGACCGGCGGCGGCGCCTTCCTCGAGTTCCTCGAGGGCAAGAAGCTGCCGGCGATCGAGGTGCTCGAGTCGCGCGCCTCGGGGAGCCCGCGATGACGCCAGTCCAGCGCAGCACCAAGATCGTCGCCACCCTCGGCCCCTCGTCGAGCGATGCGCAGACCCTCGAGCGCATGTTCCTCGCCGGCGTCGACGTGGTCCGCCTCAATTTCTCGCACGGCAGTGCCGCCGACCACGAGAAGCGCGCCCAGCTCGTGCGC
The DNA here is from genome assembly GCA_946885905.1 of uncultured Pseudomonadota bacterium. The sequence continues at coordinate 6,184 of CAMPHL010000097.1, forward strand.
GATACGTGCCGCAAGGTCGAGCGCGCCGTCGGCATCATGGTCGACCTGCAGGGCCCGAAAATCCGCGTGGGCAGGTTCAAGGACTCGAAGGTGCTGCTCAAGGCCGGCGAATCCTTCATTCTCGACGCGGCGCTCGAGGAGCCCGGCGATGCCGGGCGCGTCGGGCTGGATTACAAGGAGCTGCCGCGCGACGTGCGCCAGGGCGACGTGCTGCTGCTCGACGACGGGCGCCTGGTGCTCGACGTGAAGGGCGTGCGCGGCTCCGAGATCCACACCGTCACGCGCCACGGCGGGTATCTGTCCAACAACAAGGGCATCAACCGGCAGGGCGGTGGGCTCACCGCGCCGGCGCTCACCCCGAAGGATATCGACGACATCCGCACCGCCGCGAAGATCAACGCGGACTTCGTGGCGGTGTCGTTCCCGAAGAGCGGCGCGGACATGTACATGGCGCGCGAGCTGCTGCGCGCCGCCGGCGGCAAGGCGATGCTCATCGCCAAGATCGAGCGCGCCGAGGCGATCCCGGCGCTGGAGGACATCATGGCGGCCTGCGACGGCATCATGGTCGCGCGCGGCGACCTCGCGGTCGAGGTGGGCGACGCGGCGGTGCCGGCGCTGCAGAAGCGCATGATCCGGCAGGCGCGGGAGAACAACAAGCTCACGATCACTGCCACGCAGATGATGGAGTCGATGGTCTCGAGCCCGGTGCCCACGCGCGCCGAGGTCTCGGACGTGGCCAACGCCGTGCTCGACGGCACCGACGCCGTGATGCTCTCGGCCGAGTCGGCCTCGGGCCAGTACCCGGTCGAAACGATCGCGGCGATGAACCGGATCTGCGTGGAGGCGGAGAAATCCCAGCGGGTCGCACTCGAGCAGGACTTCCTCCATCGTGTCTTCACGCGAGTCGACCAGTCGATCGCGATGGCGGCGCTCTTCACGGCCTACCACCTCAAGGTGAAGGCGATCGCCTCGCTCACCGAATCGGGCTCCACGGCCCTCTGGATGTCGCGCCTGAACTGCGGCGTCCCGATCTACGCGCTCACCGCGCAGACCGAGACGCGATACCGCGCCACGCTCTTCCGCGACGTCTATCCGCTGATGGTCAAGTACGTCGGCCACGACCGCGACGAGCTGCTCGCCGAGGCCGAGGCCGTGCTCGTGCGCCACGGCGTCGTGCAGGATGGCGACCTCATCGTGCTCACCATCGGCGAGCCGATCGGCAAGTCGGGCGGGACCAACACGATGAAGATCGTGAAGGTAGGCGAGCACCGCAACGCGTAGTCGGCAGGCCCGAAGGTCCGGGCTGCCCGATCCCACCCGAGTACGTGCAATGGCTCGTTCTACCTTGGCCTGTGGGTGAACCAGGCCAGGAACACGCGCCCGTCGGCAGCGCGGTCGAGGAAGAGCCCCTCGCCGGAACGCGCCTCGCGACCCCACCATTGGCCGTTCACCCAGCTGCGGTCGGCGGCGTCGAGCCCCTGCGCGCGGCAGCGGGCCGTGTCCTCGTTCTCGAAGTAGCGGTAGACCGGATAGCTGCCCGAGCCGAAGCCGGCGGAGTCGGCGCCGGTCGAATCCCAGCTGAAGTTGGCCTCGGTGCACGAGACCAGGTCGAAACGCGCGGAGCCCCAGCGCTTCACCGCCACGCGGGACGGATCCAGCGCGGGACCGAAGCCGGGCCCGGTCGCGGAGTAGACGTTGTCGAGGCGCAGCGTCCGTCCCTCGAGCCGCGCGTCACCGACGACCCAATATTGCGTGCCCACCTGCGTTGCGTCCGCGGGGACGGACGCCGCCGGCCGATGCGTCGCGTTTATCCGGTGGGGGCTTTGTCGATCTTACGG
>CAMPHL010000098.1 GCA_946885905.1 uncultured Pseudomonadota bacterium
TCTGCCTGTCTCGTGGGCTCGGGATGTGTATAAGAGACAGGGTGAACATGAGCCATTCGGTCGTCCGGCGCGTGACGCGCGGCGACGCGATGCGCTCGCGCCGTTCGCGCGAGGCCGAGCAGATGGGCGTGCTCGCGGGCGAGGGCACGCGCATCGCCGTGGTGGAGCTCGAGGGCGTGCTCTTCTTCGGCACCGCCGACGACGCGCTCGCCGTGATCGACGAGTGCCTGCGCCGGGGTGCCACCCACGTGATCGTGGACCTCGGCAGGGTGAACGACGTGGACACCACCGGCGCGCAGATGCTGATCCATGCCCACGAACGCGTGCGCGCCCGCGGCGGCATGCTGCTGCTCGCCCACGCCGCCCCCGGCCAGCCGCAGCGCGACTTCCTCGACGACACCGGCGTGGTCGCGCACCTGGGTGACGCGGCCTTCATGCCCGACATCGACACCGCGCTGGAAGCCGCCGAGGATGCCCTGCTCGACGCCCAGGGCGCGAAGCTGCCGCAGCGCGCCGAGATTCCGCTGGAGGCGCTGCACCCGTTCGCGCAGCTCACGCCCGCCGAGCTCGCGGTGCTGCAGCCGCTCCTGCAGCGCCGTACCTTCGCGCCGGGGCAGTTCGTCTTCCGCGAAGGCGAACCCGGCGACGACCTGTACGTGATCGCGCTCGGCACCGCGAGCGTCCGGCGCGAAGAAGGCACCCGCTCCACCCGGCTCGTGACCTTCGGGGAGGGGACCGTGTTCGGCGAGATGGCGCTGCTCGACGCGCGCCCGCGGTCGGCGAGCGTGCAGGCCGACGGAGAGCTCGTCTGCTACTCGATGCCGCGCGCCGCGTTCGAGCAGATCGTCGAACGCCACCAGGGCATCGCCGTGAAGCTCCTCACCAGCCTCTCCCGGGAGCTGGGAAAGCGGCTTCGATTCACCAACGAAATCGTGGAGCGCCTGCTGGCGTGATCAGAACCGTCATTTTCGTCCTCGCCATCGCCGCGCTTCCCGCATCCGCCCAGACTGCGGCCGAGCGCCTTCACAAGCTCGCCGAGGACATGGTCGAACGCGAATTCGACCTCAACCCCGCGCGCGAGACCTATGCCGAAGGCGCGGGACGGCGCTCGGGCAAGGCCGTGGTCGATCTCTCCCCGGACGTCGACCAGCGCCATCGCGCGCTCTACCAGGCCGTGCTCGATCGCCTGAAACCCATCCCCGTGTGGGAGCTCGGCGAGCGCGACCGCATCAACAAGGCGCTGCTCGAGCGGCACGCGCGCGCGCAGCTGGAGGTGGGCGAGTTCCCGTTCCGGGCGATCGCGCAGGCCACGCCCATTCGCAACCCGGTGAATCTGCTCATCCGTGTCGGCGCCTCCGCGCAGCCGCTCGCCACCGAAGCCGACTTCGAGACCTGGCGCGAGCGCGTGGAGGCTTCGGCCGCCACCATGGACCAGGCCGTGGAGCTGCTCAAGGCCGCCGCGGACCAGGGCTGGACCTCGCCGCGGTCGCTGGTGGAGGCCACGCTCGCGCAGGTGGAGCCCATCGCCGCGAAGGGGGCGCGCGAGGGACCTTTCTGGGACATGGTCTCGAAGTATCCCGTGGCGGCGGGGGCGGACAAGCGCGCGGCCTTCGAGAAGCGCTACGGCGAATCGCTCGACGGCAAGCTGCTTCCCGCGATCGGCCGGTACGCGAAATTCCTGCGCGACGACTACCTGCCGAAGGCGCGCACGACCTCGGGCATCGGATCGCTGCCCGGGGGCGATCGCGCCTACCGCGCACGCATCCGCAGCTACACCACGCTCGACCTCGCTCCGGCCCAGCTCCACGAGCTGGGGCTCGAGGAAGTGGCGCGCATCCAGCCCAAGCTCCTCGAGGTGGCGCGCAGCCTCGGGTTCAAGGGCGAGATGCGCGAGCTCTCGGCCTGGATCACCTCGAACCCGGCCAACTATCCGTTCAGGTCGGGCGAGGAGGTGCTGGCCTACCTGCGCAAGGCCCATGCACGCGTGGAACCGGAAATCCCCAGGCTCTTCCGGCGGCTGCCGCGTTCCGCCTTCGGCATCCAGCTCACGCCCGCCGCCGTCGCCGCCTCTTCGTCGGCGACCTACTCGCGGCCCTCCGCCGACGGCAAGCGGCCGGGAACCTTCCATGTTCCGGTCGCCGATCCTCCCAGGTACGCCGCCTTCGGGCTCACGGCTCTGCTGATGCACGAAGGCATGCCGGGCCACCACCTCGACCTCGGCCGCATGGTGGAGCTGGAGCTCCCGCGCTTCCGCAAGGTGTATTCCGTGACGGTGTACAGCGAAGGGTGGGCGCTCTACGCGGAGAGCCTGGGCGAGGAGCTCGGCATGTACGACGATCCGTGGGCGCTGCTCGGGCGGCGTTCGGCCGAGCTGCACCGCGCCGCGCGCCTGGTGGTGGACACGGGGATGCATTGGAAGGGATGGAGCCGCGAACAGGCGATCCGCTATCTCGTCGAGGAGCGCGGCCAGGCCGAGCGCAGCGCCACCGTGGCCACCGAGCGCTACATGTCCGATCCGGGCCAGGCGCTCGCCTACAAGGTGGGCGAGATCGAGATCCGGAAGCTGCGCGCCGACGCCCTGCGCCAGCTCGGGCCGCGCTTCGACCTGCGCGACTTCCACGAGGCGGTGCTGGGCGAAGGCGCGCTCTCGATCGACTTGCTGCGCACGCGCGTGCGCGAGTGGATCACCTACGTGAAACCGTAGGGAACCTCCCCGTCAATCGCCCGCGAGGAGCGGCGTTCCCCGGCGCGGCGCCACGCGCCGCGCAACCGCGGGCTCCGCGGAAACGGCGGCTGCCACCGGCGCGATGCGGTCGGTGTGGAAGGTGTCGACCAGCGCGTGCAGCCTGGCGGACTCCTCGCGCAATGCCGCCGCGGCGGCGGCGGCCTGGCGCACGACCGCGGCATTCTTCTGCGTGGCCACCTGCATCGTCGAGAGCGCGCTCCCGACGCTTTCCACGCCGCCGGCCTGCTGCCGCGAGGCGACCGCGATCCCGCCGATCAGCTCGTTCACCTTCTCCATCTGCTCGCGGATCTCGATGATGGCGGCGCGGGTCTCGTTGGCCATGCGTGCGCCCTGGGCCACCGAGGTCGAAGCGTTGGCGATGAGGGCCTTGATGTCGCGGGCCGACTCGGAGCTGCGTTGCGCGAGCGTGCGCACTTCGGCGGCGACCACCGCGAAGCCGCGGCCGTGCTCACCGGCGCGCGCCGCCTCGACCGCGGCGTTGAGCGCGAGGATGTTGGTCTGGAAAGCGAGCCCCTCGATGATCCCGCTGATGTCCTCGATGCGCTTGGAGGATTCCTCGACGTCGTCCATGGCGCGCCGCGCGGCCTTTGCGACCTCCGAGGCCTTGCGCGCGGAAGTCGTGGTCGCCCCCGCCAGCTCGCTCGCCATGGCGCAGCCTTGGGCGTTGCCCTTGATGGTCGCGGCGAGCTCGTCCATCGCGGCGGCGGTCTCCTCCAGGGTCGAGGCCTGCGCTTCGGTCCGGCGCGAGAGGTCCGCGTTGCCGTGCGCGAGCTCGTTGGCGGCGTTGCGTGCGCCATCGGCGCTGGCGCGTGCCTGGGACACGAGCCGGCTCAGGCTCTCGTGCGTCTCGGACAGGGTCGAATAGAGCTTGCCGAACTGTCCTTCGCCCAGCCGCGCGAGCACCTGCGCCTGCTCATCGGCGCCGGCGAAATGGCGCAGGTCCTTGTCGGCCAGGCGCCGCGCCACGTCGTGGACGCGCTGCCAGGACTCGTCCGAGGTGAAGTACATGGCGCCGATGTAGTACCAGGCCAGCGCGAAGGTGACGGCGAGCGCGATGCCCCAGCCCGTGCTCCAGCCGGTGGGACGCTCGAAGATCGCGATGGCGAGCGGGACGCAGAAGACCAGGCCGGCCAGCGGCATCTTGACCCGGTTGCGCCAATGCATGAGCACGCGGATGGCGGGCTCGAAGATCCACTTCATGTTCGCCTCCTGACAAGGCCGACGCCAAGGTGGCCTGCCGGGCAAGCCTTGTCAACCGGCTGTAAGGACTACCGGATCACCAGCGGAAGCTGGGGTCGAGGCGGTCGAGCTTGCGCAGCAGGGCCGGCCACTCCATGAGGCCGTAGGGCCGGCGGGTCTGCGGCTGGTAGTTCATGTAGGTTTCCTGCAGCACCTTGTCGGGCACGGGGATGACCCTTTGCCCGGTGGCCATCGCGGCCAGTTGCGCGCGGGACGCGAGCTCGAGGCGATGCATCCAGTTGAATGCCTCGCCGATGGTCTTGCCGACGGTGAGCAGGCCATGGTTGCGCAGGATGAGCGCCTCGCCTTCGCCCAGGTCGCGCAGCAGCGAGGCCTCCTCCTTCTTGTCGAGCACGACGCCCTCGTAAGCGTGGTAGCCGATCCTGAGGAAGCGCATCGCGGTCTGCGTCATCGGCAGCAAGCCGCAGTCGAGCGACGAGATCGCCATGCCCGCCCAGGTGTGCGTGTGGATCACGCAGGCCACGTCGTGCCGCGCGCGATGGATCGCCCCGTGGATCACGTAGCCCGCCTTGTTGATGCCGTAAGCGAGCTCGCCGAAGTCCGGCTTGAGGAGGACGTTGCCATCGAGGTCGATCTTGATGAGGCTCGAGGCCGTGATCTCCTCGTACATCATGCCGTAGGCGTTGATGAGGAACGCGTTCTCCTCGCCCGGCACCGCCGCCGAGACGTGGTTGGCCATCATGTCGGACATGCCGTAGAGATCGACCAGCCGGTAGCAGGCGGCGAGGTCGACGCGCGCCTTCCATTCCGCGGGCGAGACGCGGTCCTTCATCGACGGGATCTTCAGGTGGCCCAAATCCGACATGTCGTTTCCTCCGGAGCTTGCCCAATCCTAACGCGGCTCGGGCCGGCGCTTCTCGCAGGGAGGATCGCGCACGGGCATCCCCCACGGTTCCCTTGGCACCGGTCAGTGCGTTCGAGCGCACAGGCTGTTACCCTGCGCTCCTATGGCGACCTACCAGATCTGGGCGGATATCACCGAGCTCGCTCCGAACCGGTTCTTCGTGGCGGTGTCGGCGGTGCCGGCGAACGAACGCACCCAGCAAAGCACGGGCGGGGTAGCGACGAAGGAAGCGTCCTCGCTGGAAGCGGCGAAGACGTTGCGCGACGAGATGGTGCTCGAGCTGGGCAAGACGCTGCGCGCGCGCGGCCACGTGATCGTGAAGCGCTTCGACGAAGAGAAACCCGGGGGCTAGGAGCGGCAACGGCGCCGCTCGGGCGCCGCCATCGTGGATTCGGTGGTGGAGTGGAAGGGGATCGAACCCTCGACCTCCGCATTGCGAACGCGGCGCTCTCCCAGCTGAGCTACCACCCCACGCGAAGCCCGTAATTATACCGGATCGTGGAGGGTGGAATTCCTACGAACACCCTCGCCCCGCGCCGACAGCCTTGTCGTTTCCGCCCGCCGAGAATGCGGCATGGACGGCTTTACCGACCGCGCCCTCGCGGTCCTCGCGATCATCGCCACGACTTTCCTGCTGCACTGGGGGGCGCCCTTCTTCATCCCGCTGGCGGTGTCGATCATCATCGCCTTCGCGCTCTCGCCGGTGGTCGACGCGCTGACCCGCGTGCTGCGCTGGCGGGTGGTTTCGGCCACCGTGGTCGTCGCGGGGGTGCTTGGCATGCTGATCGCCATTTCGTGGTCGTGGCGCGACGACGTCGAGCGGATCTGGGACCAGGTGCCCATCGCCGCGCGCGCCGTCGCCGACTCGGTGAAGAAGGCCGCGCGCCAGCCCGCGGGCAACGTCGCCCAGGTCACGAAGGCCGCGGCCGAGATCGAGGCGGTGGCGCAGACCGGCAAGACCACGCCGCAGCCGGCCAAGCCTGCGCCGGCGCCCGCGGCGAAATCGTTCTGGTCGATGGTGTGGGAAGGCGGATCGATCGTGGCCACCGCCGCCGCGCAGGTGCTGGCGGTCGTCTTCCTCGTCTTCTTCATGCTCGCCTCCGGCGACTTGTTCAAGCGGAAGCTGGTGAAGATCGGCGGCACCACGCTCTCGGAAAAGAAGATGACGGTCGAGGTGATCGACGAGATCGACCGGCAGATCCGCCGCTACCTGGGCGTCATGGCGATCGCCAACATCCTCGTGGGCGTGGGCACGTGGGCGGTCTTCAGATTGATGGGACTCAACTACCCCGAGCTCTGGGGCATGGCCGCGGCGATCCTGCACACCGCCCCCTACTTCGGCCCGGCCTTCATCGCCCTGGGCACGCTCGTCGCGGGGTTCCTGCAGTTCGGCACGTGGTCGCAGGCGCTCGCCATTTCCGGCGCCACCATCGTCGTGGCCACGCTCGTGGGTTCCGTGTTCCAGACCTGGCTCGCGAGCCGCGAGTCGCAGATGAACACCACGGCCACATTCGTGGGCCTGCTGTTCTTCGGCTGGATCTGGGGCTTCTGGGGATTGCTGATCGGCATCCCGCTGCTCGCCATCGTGAAGACCGTGTGCGAGTACAACGAGGACTGGAAACCGGTCGCGGAGCTCCTGTCCCGCTGAAGCGGCGTGTAGGCGCCGGACTACAAGCGGGTTGCGGGGCCAGCGCCTGGCCGCGTCCCCCGAACGGCCATGCCGAAACTTTCCCTCCCTGCACGGCTCTGTCGAGTGAGGCCTCGCGCCTCTCAACTTCAGGAGAATGGAATGAAGCAGCTTCGCAAGATGGCCGCGGTCGTATCGCTCGGGCTTTTCGCCTCCGGCGCCACGTTCGCGCAATCGCCCTACAGCGCGCCGTGGCGCGGCGATTTCTGGGGCTATATCGGCGCGAGCGCCGGAGAGAGCAAGTTCCGCACGGATTGCAATCGCACCATCACGCAGTTCGAATGCGACACGAAGGACACCGGGTTCAAGGTCTACGCCGGCGGCCGCATGAGCGAATGGCTCGGGCTGGAGATCGGCTACACCGACTTCGGCCGCATCCGCGCTTCCGGCGGGGAAGTGGATGCCTGGGCGGTGCCGCTCACGCTGATCGCGGGTGTGCCTTTGGGCGAACGGTTCCGCGCCTTCGGCAAGGTGGGCGGGCTCTACGGCCGCACCGACGTGAGGCCGACGTTCGAGTCGACCTTCGAGGACGAAGGGCGCGGGCGCAAGTCGGGTTGGGGATGGACCTACGGGGCAGGCGCCTCGTTCGCCCTCACGCCGGCGGTCCAGCTCCGCGCCGACTGGGACCGCCACAAGCTCGACTTCGCGGGCGGCCGCGAGGACGTGGACATGTTGTCCGCCGGCGTGCAGTTCGCATTCTGATCCACGAATAGCGCACGAGGAGAGCTCCATGGCGACCATCATCGCGGCGGGTTTCGAGACCTATGTCGAGGCGCAGGATGCGCTCACCCGGTTGGAGCGGGCCGGCGTCGATTCCGAGCACCTCTGCGAGTTCCGGGTGAATCCCCCGGGCATGCACGACGAAACGCCGATCGGTGGCGACCGCAGGGAATCTCCCGGTGCGCAACATGCCGACAGCGGCGCCACCAAGGGCGCCGCTGTCGGGGCCGCGGTGGGCACGGCAGCGGGCGTGGCGATCACGCCCCTGCTGGGGCCCGCGGGCATCGTGGCCGGCGCGGGCGTGGGCGCCTATACCGGCTCCCTCGTGGGCGGGATGAAGAAAGGCGTGGACGAGACGCCCCAGCCCGACCACACGACCGTGCGTCCCGCCGAAGCGCTCATCGCCGTCAACGTGGACGGCGCGAACGTCGCCGAGGACTCGATCATCCGCGCCTTCGAGGAAGCCGGCGCCTGGCAGATCGAGAGAAGCGAAGGCCGCTGGGAAAACGGCCAATGGGCCGACTTCAACCCGCTCTCGCCGCCGCATCTCATCGGCGGGCGCGACCCCGAGGCGGGGGCAGGAAGGACCTCAGCCCCGAGGTAGCGGCGCCGGGCTGCGGCCTGTCGCATCGAGCAGCTTCGCGGCGCGGTAGATCGCGTTGATGGTGGGCGTAGCCACGCCCACGAGCTGCCCGAGCTCCACCACCGATCCCACCAGCGCGTCCACCTCCATCGCGCGGCC
>CAMPHL010000099.1 GCA_946885905.1 uncultured Pseudomonadota bacterium
CTACGCGGCCGCGTGGAACGAGCGCCTTGCGCCGCTCGCGCTCGACTCCCGCCTAGATCCCGGGGGCGGGGGTTACTTCCGGGCGAGCGCGGTGCGCAGGCACCTCGAGAGCGGAAAGTTGACGCTGGTGGCCGATGCGCCGGTGTTCCTGCACCCGGCCTACGCCGTCTACTCCGAGGCGGCGGAAGCGAAGATCGTCACGCCGGCGCTGGCGGGCCTGCGGCATGTGGCCGCGCCCGATGCGCCCCGGGAGGGGCGCAGCCCCTCAGCCAAGCGGTGAGCCGATGCGGGCGCGCGCCGAGTGGTTGTGGATGGACTCCAGGTTCTCGACGTCCACCATGAAGTCCACGATCCTCGGCTCGCGCGCGAGGCCCAGCGCCACCTCGCGCACGAGGTCCTCGGCGAAGCGCGGGTTGTCGTAGGCCTTCTCGGTCACGAGCTTCTCGTCCACGCGCTTGAGCAGCGCATAGAGCTCGCAGGAGGCGGCGCGCTCGGCGATCGCCACGAGCTCCTCGATGGCCATCGTCCGCGCGAGCCTCGCCTCGATGCGCACCATCGAGCGCTGGTTGTGGGCGCCGCGCTCCGAGATCTCGCGCGAGCAGGGACACAATGTCGCCACGGGAACCTCGGCCAGCAAGTCGAGCCCGGTCGGGCGGTCCGCGTGCGAGTGCGCGCGCCAGCCCGCCTCGCAGTCGAACCAGCTCGCCACACCGGAGGCGGGCGCCGTCTTGCGCACGAACCAGGGGAAGCGTGCTTCGATCGTCGCGCGGGGAGCGCCGAGCCGCTCGCGCACGCGGTCGGCCAGCACCTTGAAGCCCGCCTGGTCGAGCGGCGTTTCGGCGGCCTCGAGCACCTCGATGAAACGCGACATGTGGGTGCCGCGTTCACTGGGACCCAGCCGCACGCCCATGGACCACGTGGCCGCGACGCTCGCCGCGTTGCCCCATCCCTTGATGGCGACGGGGTAGCGCACGCCGCTCACCCCGACCCAGTCGATCGCCAGCGCGCGCCCGTCGGGCTGCGCCTGGACATCCGGAAGCGCCTCCGGCAGGCATCTGGACATGTCGTTCATGCCCAATGGATGCGCCGAAACGCCGCGGCGTTTCACCGCATCCAATGTACGGAAACCACTTGGAGAGCAACGATGGAGGATGTGAAGCTGCTGGGACGCGAGCAGGTCGCGACCGGGACCCAGGCGTTGCATTTCACCTGGCCGCAGGGATTCGAGTTCAAGCCCGGCCAGGCCGTGGACCTCGTCATCCCGGTCGGAGCCGACCCGGAGGCGCGCCACGCATTTTCGATCGCCTCGGCGCCGCATGAGCCGGAGCTGGTATTCGCCACGCGCATGCGCGACAGCACCTACAAGCGGGCGCTGGGCGCACTGCCCGTCGGGGCGCCGGCGCGGATCGACGGGCCGTTCGGTTCGATGACCTTGCACAAGGACGCCCGGCGGCCGGCCATCCTCGTGGCCGGCGGCATCGGCATTACGCCCTTCCGCAGCATGGTGCGGCAGGTGGCGCACGAGGGCGCAACCCGCGACATCCTGCTCGTCTATTCGAACCGGCGCCCGGGCGATGCGGCATTCCTGCGCGAGTTCGAGGAGCTGGCCGCGCGGGAGAAGCGATTCCGCATGGTGGCCACGATGACCGAGGCGGGAAAGGACGCCGCCGAGTCGCGCTTCATCGGCGCCGAGACGCTCGCCGAATGGAGCCGCGGCCTCGAGCGCCCGGTCTGGTACCTCGCGGGGCCTCCCGCCATGGTCGCCGCCGCCCGCAAGGCGCTCGACACCGCCGGCGTAGACGAGATGGACGTGCGCAGCGAGGAATTTGCGCGGTACTGAAAGATCGGGGTGTGCCGGGGGCTTCGCTTCATGGGCCGGTCCTTCGAGCCATCCCCTTGAAACAGGGGTGGATCGAAGGACCGGCCCATGAAGCGAAGCGAAGACCGGGTGCTCGTGGGTGGATCGAAGGACCGGCCCATGAAGCGAAGCGAAGACCGGGTGCTTCTAGATCGCCAGGTACTCCTTGCGTAGCTGCGCGTTGTCCAGCACCTCGCGCGCGGTGCCGTCGAACACGACTTCGCCCATGTCCAGGATGATTGCCCGGTCCGAGAGGTTGAGCGCGGCGATCGCGTTCTGCTCCACGATGACGACGGTGAAGCCGGCATCCTTCACCTCGTGCAGGATGCGCTCGATCTCGCGCACGATCACGGGCGCCAGGCCCTCGTAGGGCTCGTCCAGGAGCAGCAGCTTCACGTCGCGGGCGAGCGCCCGGGCGACCGCCAGCATCTGCTGCTCGCCGCCCGACAGCGTCGAGGCGTCCTGCTTGCGCCGCTCCGCGAGCTTGGGAAAGTGCGCGTAGATGCGCTCGAGCGACCAGCCCGGCGGCTCGGCGATGCGCGCGAGCGCGAGGTTCTCGGCCACGGTGAGGCCCGCGATGATGCGGCGGTCCTCGGGCACCAGGCCCACGCCCTTGCGCGAGGCCTGCCACGATGCCATCTTGTGCAGCGCCTGGCCGTCGAGCCAGATCTCGCCCTCGCGCAGCGTCGGATCAGCCATGCGCGCGATCGAGCGCAGCGTGGAGGTCTTGCCGGCGCCGTTGCGCCCGAGCAGGGCCACGATCTCGCCCTCCTGCACGTCGAAGCTCACCCCCTGCACGATGTAGCTCTCGCCGTAGTAGGCGTGGAGGTTCCTGCAGGAGAAGTAGGGCGCGGTTTGCGCCGCGCGCAGCGGCCGGTGCGTAATGCTCATTGGTGCGCCCCTCCCAGGTAGGCTTCCTGGACGCGCTCGTCGGCGCGGATCGCCACGGGGTCGCCCTCGGCGATCACGGTGCCCTGTGCGAGCACGCTGATGCGGTCGGCGAGCGAGAACACCACCTGCATGTCGTGCTCGATGATCACCTTGGTGATGCGCCGCTCGCCGATCTGGCGCAAAAGCTCGATCGTCTTCTCGGTGTCCGCCCGCGACATGCCCGCGGTGGGCTCGTCCAGCAGCAGCAGCTTCGGGTCCTGCACCAGGCACATGGCGAGCTCGAGGCGGCGCTTGTCGCCGCGCGAGAGCGTGCCCGCGAGGCGATGCCGGACGTGCTCGAGGCCCACGTCCTCCATCTGCCGCGCCACCCGCTCGCGCACCTCGGAGCGCGACCCCATGCGCCGCCAGCCGTTCATCCTGAAGGGCCCGTCGTGCCGGGCGAGCGCCGGGATGGTCACGTTCTCCTCGATCGTGAGGTCGGCGAAGACCTCGGGCGTCTGGAATACGCGCGCGACGCCGGCCTGGTTGATCTGGTGCGGCGAAAGGCCCACCAGCGAGCGGCCGTCGAAGAGCACGCTGCCGGTATCGGGCGTGAGCCGCCCGACGAAGCAGTTGAGGAGCGTCGACTTGCCCGCGCCGTTGGGCCCGATGATCGCGTGGACGCTGCCTTCGGCGACGTCGAGGTTCACGTCCGCCAGCGCGCGCAGCCCGGCGAAGCTCTTGTTGACCCGCTGGACCTGCAGGAGCGCCATGGCTATTCGCCCGGGCCCGGCGCGTCGGCGAGGCGGCGGCGAGTGACGCGATCGGGCTGGGCGGCTTGTGTCCGCCAGACAAAGCCGCCCAGCCTTCTCGCGCCTTCCATCACCCCACCCGGAAGGAAGATGACCACCAGCATGAAGACGAGGCCGAGGGTGAGGTGCCACCCCTCGCCCACGAAGAGCGAGGCGACCTTCACGACGCCGTTCTCGAGCGCGTCGGGCAGGAAGCCGAACACCCCATGCAGGGTCTGGTCGTTGAAGGAAGAAAAGATGTTCTCGAAGTACTTGATGAGCACGGCGCCCACGAAGGGGCCGAGGAGCGTGCCCACGCCGCCCAGGATCGTCATGAGGACCACCTCGCCGGAGGCGGTCCACTGCATGCGCTCGGCCCCGGCGAGCGGGTCGGTGCTCGCGAGCAGCGCTCCGGCGAGGCCCGCGTAGATGCCCGAGATCACGAAGGCTGCGAGCGCGTAAGGGCGCGAATGCACGCCGGTGTAGTTCAGCCGGTTCTGGTTCGACTTGATCGCGCGCAGCATCGTGCCGAAGGGCGAGCGCGAGATCCGCAGGGCCACGTAGAACGCCGCGATCAGCAGGACCGCGCAGAAGTAGAACCCGGGGTAGCCCTTCATCTCGACGCCGAAGAGGTTCGTCGCGGGGATGAGCTGGCTCGCGCCCGAGATCCAGGTATCGAGCACGCGCGGGTCGGTGCGCGCGAGCTGCAGGCTGGTCTCGCCGTTGGTGATCGGCGTGAGCACCGAGTACGCGAGGTTGTAGCACATCTGCGCGAAGGCGAGCGTGAGGATCGAGAAGTAGATCCCCGAGCGGCGCAGGCTCACGTAGCCGATCGCGAAGGCGAACAGGCCCGAGACCACCATCGCGAAGGCGATCGCGGGGATCACGTTCACCGTGAGCAGCTTGAAGGCCCACACCGCCGAGTACGAGCCCACGCCGAGGAAGGCGGCGTGGCCGAACGAGAGGTAGCCCGTGAGCCCGAAGAGGATGTTGAAGCCGATGGCGAAGATGCCGTAGATGGCGAAGCGCTGCAGCAGGTCGGGGTAGGCCGCGCCGAAGGGCTGCATCCAGAGCGGCATGGCGAGCACGGCGAGCGCGAACCCGCCCACCAGCAGGAGGTCGCGGTTGCGCGTGTCGCGCGGATCGAAGCGGGCGCTCATGCTTCCATCAATCCCTTGCGGCCCATGAGGCCCCGCGGCCGGATCAGCAGCACGGCCACCGCCACCAGGTAGATCACGATCTGGTCGATGCCGGGGATCAGGCTCTTCACCTCGTTCATCGAGGCGAAGGACTGGAGCACGCCCAGCAGGAAACCGGCGGCCACCGCGCCCTCGAGCGAGCCCATGCCGCCCACGACGACCACCACGAACGAGAGCACCAGGAATTCCATGCCCATGTGGTAGTCGGGCGAGAGGATCGGCGTGTACATGGCGCCGGCGAGGCCCGCGACCACGACCGCGATGCCGAACACGATGGTGAATTTGCGCTCGATGTCGATGCCGAAGAGGCCCACCGTCTCGCGGTCCTGCATGCCCGCGCGCACCACCATCCCGAAGGTCGTGTAGCGCAGGAACGCGAACACCGCGGCGATCACCGCCCCCGAGAAGAGGAAGTAGACCAGGCGCCACCACGGGTAGGTCACGCCGCCGCCCATGCCGATCCAGGCGCCCACGTTGGCGCTTCCGGCGACCACCTCGGGCGCCGGCGTGGGGATCGGGTTCGCCCCGAAGATCGCCTTCACGATCTCCTGCAGCACGATCGCCAGGCCGAAGGTGACGAGTATCTGGTCGGCGTGCGGCCGGCGATAGAAGTGGCGCACGAGGCCGCGCTCGATCGCCACCCCCAGCAGCAGCATCGCGGGGATCGCGATCAATATCGATAGAGGTACGGCGTAGTCGATGATGCGCTCGCCGGTCTCGCCGAACCAGAGCTTGAGGTACGGGACCTGCGTGTACGAATCGAAGAAGGTGACGCTTTCGTCCTTCACGCTCCTGGACAGCGTGAGCAGCCGCTGGGTGGACACCGCGCAGAAGGCCCCGATCATGAACAGGGCCCCGTGCGCGAAGTTCACCACTCCCAGCGTGCCGAAGATGAGGGTGAGGCCCAGCGCGATCAGCGCGTAGGCCCCGCCCTTGTCCAGGCCGTTCAGCAGCTGCAGGACGATCGCGTCCACTGTGGAGTCCGCGCCCGCCTAGACCTCGTAGGGGCCGAGCTCGCCGCCGCCCATCGAGGCGGGATACTCGACCTGCGTGCGCGGCACGACCTTCACGACTTCCAGCAGGCTGAACTTGTTGGCGGGCTTATCCACGCCGCGCATCACCAGCACGTCCTTGAAGCACTGGTGGTCGCCGGCGCGGTACTCGGTCGGCCCGTTGCCCATGCCGTCGAACTTGAAGCCTTCGAGCGCCTTGATGACCTCCGGCGGATAGAACGTCCCGGCCATCTCGACCGCGTTGGCGTAGAGCAGCGTCTGCACGTAGCAGGTGTGCGCGGCCTGCGAGGGCGGGAAGCCGTACTCGTTGCCGAAGGACTTGGCGAACGCTTTCGTGGCCTCGTCCTTGAGCGTCCAGTGCCAGTTGGCCGTGCCGAGGATGCCTTTCGCGGCGTCGCCCGCGCCCTGCACCATGAGGCGCGAGTAGAGCGGCACCACGATCTCGAAGTTCTTGCCGTTCACCTGCTTGTCGCGCATGCCGAACTGCACCGCCTGCGTGAGCGAGTTCACCATGTCCTTGCCGTAGTGGTTCAGGATCAGGATGTCCGCGCCCGAGTTGAGCACCGGCGTGAGGTACTGCGAGAAGTCGCCGGCGCCGAGCGGCGTGCGCACCGCCTTCACCGTCTTCCAGCCGAGCTTCTCGGTGGCGTTCTTGATCGACTCTTCCTGCGTCCAGCCCCAGGTGTAGTCGGCGGTGAGGTGGTAGGCCTGGCGGTCCTTGCCGAACTCCTGCTGCAGGATCGGGGCGAGCGCCTGGCCGCTCATGTACGCGTTGAAGAAATGCCGGAAGCCGTAGCGCCGGCGGTCCTTCATCGTGGTGTCGTTCGAGTGGGACAGGCCCACCATGTAGATGATGCCCATCTCCTGGGCGAGGGCCTGCGTGGCCACCGCGACCGCCGAGGACGAGCAGCCGTTGAACATGATCACGCCGTCCTTCTCGATCATCCGCTTGGCCGAGGCGCGCGCGGCGTCGGCCTTGGTCTGGTCGTCGCCGGAGACGTAGGTGACCTTCTTGCCCAGGATGCCGTTGCCCTTCAGCTTCGAGGGCTTGAAGGTCTTCATCATGACGCCGTCGCCCTCGCCGTTCAGGTGCTTCACGGCGAGCTTCTGGGCACGCAGCTCGTCGGCGCCTTCGTCGGCGTACGCGCCGGTGAGCGGCACGTTGAAGCCCAGCTTCACTTCCTTCAGCTTGGACGGGTCGTTCCTGAAGTTCTTCGCCCAGGCATTGCGCGTGTAGATCAACGACGGGGCCGCGAGCCCCGCTCCCAGCACCAACCCGGCCTTCAGAACCTTGCGCCGGCCTTGCTCGTCGTTTCCGCTCATGGGGTCTCCTCCTCCGTTGTCGCGGGGTTCACCTGCATGAGCCATGCTGGCTTTCATCCAGTAAACGGCGCAATATGCATTTGACTGGATTGGGGAATCCTGTCGATTCTTGACGGGCTAAGATGGTCAATATGTCGATATTCCACAGGAGGGGCCGGTGGGCCGCTCGCTGATCGGGCCGCGCATCCGCGACCGGCGCAAGGCCCTGGGCATCACGCAGGCGAGCCTCGCCATGCGCGTGGAGATCTCGCCCTCGTACCTGAACCTGATCGAGGGCAACAAGAGGAACATCGGCGGCGCGCTGCTGCGCCGTATCGCCGACGAGCTCGGGCTCGCGGTCGACGAGTTCGACGGCGCGGCCGAGCGCCGCCTGCTGGCCGATCTCGTGGAGCTCGCGTCCGAGCCGCACCTGGCCGGGCTCGGCCTCGATGCGCGTTGCGCCGACGACCTCGCCGGCCGGCACGGCGCGTGGGGCCGTGCGCTCGTGCAGTTGAATCGCCTGAGGCTCGATCGCGAACAGGCGGTGAACGCGCTCGCCGACCGCCTGAGCCACGATCCCTTCCTGGGCGAAGCGGTCCACGCCCTCCTTACCCAGGCGGCGGCGATCCGCTCGTCGGCGGAAATCCTGGAGAACGTGCCGGACCTGAAGGAAGGCGACCGCGCCCGCTTCGTGCGCTTCGTGGGTGCCGACAGCCGCAAGCTCGCGGCGGTCGCCCAGTCGCTGGCGGACTACTTCGACACGTCGCGCTCGGGCACGCGGGCGGTGACGCCCGCCGAGGAAGTCGACGACTTCCTCAGCGACCACGCGAATCATTTCCCCGCGCTCGAGCAGGCCGGTACCGCGTTGCGCGCGCAGGCTCGGCTCGACGAGGGCATCGAG
>CAMPHL010000100.1 GCA_946885905.1 uncultured Pseudomonadota bacterium
ACGCGCAGGCAGTGCCGTTGCGCGAGGACGACGAGGAGCTCGCGCTCGCGATCGCCGACCCGACCGATTCGTACGTGATCTCCGCGGTGCAGATGGCGGCGGGCAAGCGGGTGAAGCCCTACATCGCCGCTCCCAACGAGATCGACGCCGCGCTCGAGCGCCTCTACGGCGGCGGGCGCTCGGCGATGAACACGATCATCGACGACATCGCCACGCGCGAGGAGGGCGACGACGAGTTCGGCGACGTCGCGCACCTGAAGGACCTCGCCTCCGAGGCGCCGGTCATCCGGCTGGTGAACCTGATCCTCACCAAGGCGCTGGAGCAGCGCGCTTCCGACATCCACATCGAGCCGTTCGAGAACCGGCTGATCGTGCGCTACCGGATCGACGGCGTGCTGCACGAAGTCGAGTCGCCGCCGCGGCGCCTGTCGGCGGCGGTGATCAGCCGCGTGAAGATCATGGCTTCGCTCGACATCGCCGAGCGGCGCCTGCCCCAGGACGGCCGCATCAAGCTGCGCATCCAGGGCAAGGAGATCGACCTGCGCGTTTCGACCGTGCCGACCATGCACGGGGAGAGCGTGGTCATGCGCATCCTCGACAAGGGCGGGGTGCCGCTCGACTTCGCCTCGCTCGGTTTCGAGGGCCAGTCGCTGGAGCGCTTCCTCGAATGCCTGGACCAGGTGCACGGGATCCTCCTGGTGACGGGCCCTACGGGCTCGGGCAAGACGACGACGCTCTACACGGCGCTCGACCGCCTGAACAAGCCGGACGTGAAGATCGTGACGGTCGAGGATCCGGTCGAATACCAGATGCCGGGCATCAACCAGATCCAGGTGAAGCCCCAGATCGACCTCACGTTCGCCAACGCCCTGCGCTCGATCGTGCGCCAGGACCCGGACATCATCATGGTGGGCGAGATCCGCGACGTGGAGACGGTGCGCATCGCCATGCAGTCGGCCCTCACCGGCCACATGGTGCTTTCCACGGTGCACACCAACGACGCCCCCTCCACCGTGAGCCGCCTCCTCGACATGGGCGCGGAGGATTACCTGCTCACCTCGACCGTGAACGGCATCCTTGCCCAGCGCCTGGTGCGCACGCTCTGTCCCAAGTGCCGCGAGCCGCATCCGGCCCTGCCCGAGGTGGTCGAGCAGATGAACCTGCGGCGCTACGTGCCGCAAGGCGAGATCCTCGTCTACCGCCCCGTCGGATGCCCGGAATGCGCGGGCACCGGCTACTGGGGCCGGGTTTGCATCATCGAGATGATGACGATCACCGACAACCTGCGCTCCCTCGTCATGCGCCATGCGACCGCCGGTGACATCCGCGCGGCCGCGATCATGGAAGGCATGGAAACGATGTTCGAGAACGGCGTGCGCAAGTCGCTGGCGGGCATCACCACGATCGAGGAAGTCCTGCGCGTGACGCGCGAGGATTGAGCCCCGACCCGATGCCGTTCTTCAAGTACAAGGCGGTCTCGACCGCCGGCCAGGTGCAGGAAGGCGTGCTCGAGGCCGCGAGCAGCGCGGCGGCGGTCGCGCGCGTGCAGGCGATGGGGCTCATTCCGATCCGCGCCGACGAGGCCACCACCGCAGCCACCGGGGCGCCGGCCGCCGCGGGCGGGCGCCGGCCCGTCTTCCAGCGCCGCACCGTCACCCAGACCGACATCGGGATCATGAGCCGGGAGCTCGCGACGCTGTTGCGCGCGGGGCTGCCGCTCGACCGCAGCTTCGAGATCCTGATCAACCTCGCCGGCAAGCCCGCGATGGCGGAGCTGCTGGGCAAGGTGCGCAACGAGGTGCGTGGCGGGGCGCCCCTTTCCAAGGCGCTCGACACGCAGAAGGTGTTCTCCAGGTTCTACGTGAACATGATCCGCGCGGGCGAGGCCGGCGGAAGCCTGCCCACGGTGATGCTGCGCCTGGCCGAGTACATGGAGCGCGCGAAGGCGCTGCGCGACACCATCACCGCCTCGCTCACGTATCCGGCGCTGCTGGCCGTCGTGTCGCTCGGCGCGGTGGTGGTTCTGCTCGGGCTCGTCGTTCCGCGCTTCAAGCCGATCTTCGCCGGTGCCGGCAAGGCCGTGCCGCCGCTCACCCAGGCCGTCCTCTGGATGGGCGATGCCATGCGCGGGTACTGGTGGGCCATGCTGATGGCCGTGGTCGCCATCGCCTGGCTGGTGGCGAGGCGGCTTCGCAACCCGGAGGCGCGCTATCGCGTCGATCGCTGGATGGTCACCGCACCCGTGGTGGGCGACCTCTTCGCGCGCATCGAGATGGCGCGCTTCTCGCGCACGCTGGGGACGCTGCTCACCAACGGGGTCACGCTGGTCGGGGCCCTCACCATCGTGCGCGAGACCATGGGCAACGCGTGGCTCGCCGAAGCGGTCGGGGGCGTGGCGCGCGAGCTCAAGGAAGGCCGCGGGCTGGGCCGGCCGATGATGGAGACCGGGCGCTTCCCGATGCTCGCCGTGCACATGATCCAGGTGGGCGAGGAAACCGGGAAGCTCGACGACATGCTCATGCAGGTGGCCCAGACCTACGACCGCGAGGTCGAGGTGGCGATCGCCAAGGCGCTGGCACTCCTGCAGCCGGCGGTGATCATCCTCATGGCCGGGATCATCGCCTTCATCATCTACGCCATCATGTCGGCCATGTTGTCGGTCTACGACTTGCCGTTCTAGAAAGGAATTGCAGGAATGAACATGAGGAAGAGGAAGCAGGGAGGATTCACGATCCTCGAGATCGTGATCGTCTTCGTGCTGATCGGGGGGCTGCTCGCCTTCGTGGTGCCGAAGATCTACACCCAGATGGGACAGGCGCAGACGCGGGACGCGGCGCTGCGCATCCAGAGCCTCGCGGGCAACATCGAGCTCTACCGGCTCGAGGTGGGCAAGTACCCCGCGAGCCTCGCCGACCTGGTGCGCCAACCCGGCGGCGTGGACAAGTGGAACGGGCCTTACGCGAAGGAGGCGGACCTCAAGGACCCGTGGCAGAACGAGTACCGCTACGCGGTGCCGGGGCAGGGCAAGCCCTTCGACCTCGTTTCGCTCGGCGCCGACGGCAAGGACGGCGGCGAGGGCGCGGACAAGGATGTCCGCAACTAGGCCACGAGCGAGGCCTCGGCCTTCCCGCGCCCACGGTGCGGGACGCGGCGGCGGCTTTACCCTCATCGAGATCCTCGCGGTCCTCGTGATCGGCGCGATGATCTATTCGCTCTTCCTGGGCGTGCCCTTCCGCGGGTCCGGAATCGCGGATCTCAAAGCCGCGGCGCGCACCGTCGCCGCGGGATTGCGCCAGGCGCAATCCACCGCGATGGCCACGCGCCGCGATGCGCTCCTCACGATCGACCTGGAGGCGCGCGAGTTCCAGGTCACCGGCACCGAGACGTCGCGCAACCTGCCGCGCGATCTCGAGATCAGCCTCTTCACGGCACAGCAGGAGGTCGCGAGCGAGAAGAAGGGCTCGATCCGCTTCTATCCCGACGGCAGCTCCACCGGTGGGCGCATCACGCTTGCCGTTGGCGAGCGCAAGTACCTCGTGGACGTCGACTGGCTCACGGGGAGGGTCTCGATTGGCGACTAGGCGCCGGTGGACCTTGCCTTCGCGGGTGCCGTCCCGTTCGTTGAAACGCGGGGCCGGATTCACGCTCGTCGAGGTGGTCGTCGCGTTCCTGCTGCTTTCCATGGTGCTCGCGACCGGGTTCGAGCTTTTCACGGCTGGCATGCGCCGCGCCATCGACCTGGAGGAACGCTCGAAGGCGCTCGCCGTGGCCCAATCGCAGATGGCGGTCGCGGGAACCGAGGTGCCGCTCAAGGAGGGCACGGCCTCGGGGCAGACCGACGACGGCAAGTACCGCTGGACGCTCGCCATCGCACGCTCCGAGGAGGGCGCGGCGGACCCGAACCAGCCGATCCAGAGCGCCTACGGCCTCTACCGCGTCGAGGTCGTCGTCTCGTGGCGCGGCGCGGACGAGCGCGACCACAGCTTCTCCATGGCGACGCTGCAGCTGGGGTCGATCCTGTGAAGCGCTCGCAAGCCGGATTCACGCTCGTCGAGGTGGTCCTCGCGATGGTGCTCGTGGGCGCGATGATGCTGCTCGTGTATTCGGGGCTGTCGTTCGCGCTGCGCAGCTGGGACGCGGCCGAGGCCAACGGCCGGCGCGTCGCCGAGCGGCGCCTGGCGGAGAACTTCCTGCGCCGCGAGCTCTCGGAGCTATTCCCGATGCGATTCAAGGATCCGCTCCAGGTGAAGGTCGCGTTCGAGGGCGCCGCCGACCACTTGCGCTTCGTCTCCGCGCGGCCGCCGGGGATCCAGTTGGGCGGGCTCTCGCTGGTGGGCATCGAGACGCGGGACAACACCGAAAAGCGCACCCGCGACCTGGTGATGGTGCGAGCGATGCCGGACGACGAGGCGACCAGCTTCGCTCCCCTGGAGCGCGCCGAAGCGCACCTCATGCTGGAGGGCGTGGACCGTGTCGACTTCAGCTATTTCGGCTCGGAAAACGAGTTCACGGAGCCGAAGTGGCTGGACGCGTGGGAGTACACGAGCCGCGTCCCCGAGCTGATCCGCATGCGCGTGCGCACTTCGGACGGTTCGATGCTGCCCGACATGGTGGTGCGTCTCGCGC
This sequence comes from uncultured Pseudomonadota bacterium, assembly GCA_946885905.1. The sequence goes on from CAMPHL010000100.1 coordinate 4,627, forward strand.
TGGGCGAGGAGGCGGGTTGCCTCGAGAACTCGTTCCAGCGGCTGTGCCGGCCGCGGAGGCCCTCGCCATGATCCGGCGCTCGAGCCAGTCGGGGGTCGCGCTCGTGATCGTGATGTGGGTGGCCGTGATCATCGCGGTCGTTGCCGGCAGCTTCATCTTCGAGCGCCGAACCGAGATGCTGGTCGTGCGCAATTCCATCTCCATGGCGCGCGCGGCGGCGGCGGCCGACGCCGGGGTGTATCGCGCATTGCATGACCTCTACCGCCAGAACGTGCCCGACGTGTGGAAACGTGATGGCGCGCCGCACGAATGGGCTTTCGAAGGCGTGCCCGTGCGCATCGTCGTGCGCGACGAGTCTGCTAAAATCGACATCAATACCGCTTCGGAAGCCTTGCTGCGCGGCCTGCTCCTTTCGGTCGGGCTGCGCGACGACGAGGTGTCTCCGATCCTCGATGCCATCGTCGACTGGCGTGACCCGGATCCGCTGAAGCGCCCCAACGGGGCCGAGGAAGGCGACTACGCCGCCGCAGGCCTCACCTATCGACCCGCCAACGCCCCCTTCCAGGCCATCGAGGAACTCCAGCTCGTGCTCGGCATGCGCCCCGACATCTACAGCCGCATCGCGAAGTCGATCACGGTGTTCTCCCGACTGCCCGGAGTGAACACCACGCTCGCGAGCCGCGAGGTGCTGCTCGCCATTCCGGGCACGACGCCGGAATCCGTCGACCAGTACATCGCGCGGCTGGAGGAGGCGCGGGCGCAGGGTGCACCGCTGCCGGTCATGCCCGAGGCCGGCGCGCTCAATTCCAGCGGAAGCATGGTCGCCACGATCCGTGCCGATGCCCGGCTGGACGACGGCACGGTGTTCGGGCGCGAGGCGGTCGCGCTGCTGCGGCCCGTGCAGCGCCGCCCCGTGACCTTCGTCGCGTGGCGCGAAGTGACGGACGTGGAACCGCCGCCCGTGCCGCAAGAGGAAGCCCGCTGATGGCCGCCATGCCGGGAACACCGGGCAACCGCTTGCAGCCCTTTCGCGCCAAGGCACAGCGCTTCTGGCGCTGGTGGTCTGGCGAGCTGCTGGCATTGGTCCCGCCACGCTTTACCGCGCTCGCCGGCGCGGGGCGGGTCCCGACGGTAGGATTCGAGGCTGGGGCGCTCGTCCTGGTCGATCCTGCCCCGGCCGAAGGCGGGACGGGGCGCGTGGACCTGGAAAATCTCGATCCCGGGCGGGCCGCCGCGTCGGTGCGCGGCGTTCTCGAACGCGTCGGCGAGACGCGCGGCCGTGCCCGCGTGGCCCTTGCCCCGGGACAGGCCCTGGTCCGCCGCGTGACGATGCCCGCCGCGACGGAGGAGAACCTGGCGAGCGTCCTCGGATTCGAGATGGACCGGCTCACGCCCTTCCGCGCGGACGAGGTGTACTACGACCATCGTGTACTCGCACGCGACGCGGCCGCCGGCACCATCAGCGTGCTGCTCGCGGTGGCGCGCCGCGACGTCGTGGAGGAGCGCCTTGCCCGTGCTCGCGCGCTCGGACTGAGCGTCCAGGGCGTCGCGGTCGGCGAGGATGTGCCGCGCTCCGGCCCGGCGCTAGACCTCCTGCCGCGCGAGGAACGCGGCGAGCGCGAAGGGCCGCGCGAAAGGCATGCGAAGCAAGGCCTCGCGGCCGCCGCCGCTTTCCTGTTGTTCGCGGCACTGCTGCTGCCCGCATGGCTCAAGAACCGCGAGGTTCATGGCATCAAGCCCACGCTCGACAAGGCGCACGCCGAGGCGCGCGCCACCGATGCGCTGGTGAGCGAGCTCGATCGCCTGGTCGCGGACCACAACTTCCTCCTCGCGAAGCGGCACGCGACGTATCCCACGCTCGCGTACGTCGAGGAGGTGGCGAGGCTGCTGCCCGACAACACGTGGCTGCAGCAGCTCGAGATCAAGCAGGCCGGCAAGGCCCGCGAGGTGATCATGAGCGGCGAGACCGTTTCGTCCTCGCGGCTGATCGAGATCCTCGAGCAGTCGAAGCTGCTGCAGAACGCGGCCCCGCGGGGCACGGTGACAAGGGGTACGCAGCCCGGCACCGAGAGATTCGTCATCACCTCGGAGATGCGCCCGCGACCGCAGCCCGAGGCAGTCGCGGTTACGCAGGCGCAGACCGCGCTCGCGCTTGCACCGGCCTATGCGCCGCCACCGGCGCCTCCGGTCGCGGCGCTCACGGCGCCCGGTTCGGCGGAGAGCACCGTGCCACCGGGTTCCGAGAAACTCATCTTCAGGCCCGGCGGCAGGCCCTACGTGCCGCAGGTGCCGCCCGACCTGCTCCAACAGCAGGCGGCCCCGAAGAAATGAGCGCGATACCGATTTCAGACCCCCGCCGCAGCCGCCAGCTGGCGGTGATCCTGCTCGTCCTCGCGGTGCTCGCCGTGGGCGCGCTTCTCGCGCTGCCGACGTGGTACCTGTACAAGCGCTACGACCGCGAGCTCGCGGATCGGCGCGACAAGGTCGAGCGGTTTGCCAGGCTCGCGGCGACGCGCCCGGAGGTGGCGCGCCAGCTCGAGGCGATGCGCGGCAAGGACACGCGCAAGTTCTTCCTGCGCAGCGGCGCGGCGGCGCTTTCCGCGGCCGAGGCGCAGGAATACGTCCGCGGCATGGTGGAATCGGCCGGCGGCCGGCTCATCACGATGCAGGCGCTGCCCGCCAAGGAGGACGGGCGCTATCGCCAGGTGACGGCGCAGGTCCAGCTCGCGGCGAACATCCAGGCGTTGCGCAAGATCCTTCACGCGATAGAGAGCCACGTGCCGATGCTCTTCATCGACAACCTTACGGTGAAGACCCAGGTGCCCGGCAATTTCAAGCCCGCGCCCGGGGCGGAGCCCGAGATGTTCGTGACCTTCGACATGTACGGCTATTCGCTGACGGGCAATCCATGACGTTCCTGCGGCGCAATCCGCTGATCGTCGCGCTCGCCGTGCTTTGCGCGGTGCTTGCCGCCGTGGTCGCGACCGAGCTCGCGCTGCTGACGGACCCACCTTCGCTGGCGGCCCCGCGCAAGGTCGCGCCTGCGGAGGCGAAGCTCCTGCCATCGCTCGCTTCGGCTTCGCCCGAGTCGTCGTATCCCGAGACCGCCGCGCGGCCATTGTGGATCCCGACGCGCCGGCCGGCGCCGCAGGTCGCGGCCGCGCCGCAGCAATCGTTCCAGCCCGGGCAGTTCGTCTTGCAGGGCGTGACGATCGCTGGCGGCACGCGCATCGCGATGCTCAAGGAAAAGACGAGCGGGCGCGTGCATCGCGTCGAGCTCGGGCGCGACGTCAATGGCCTG
>CAMPHL010000101.1 GCA_946885905.1 uncultured Pseudomonadota bacterium
GACGCCGGCGCGCGGGCGGCCCTGATCGACTACGCCCCGCAGCCGCCCGCGGGCAGCGACCCCATCGAGCTCTCCCTCGGTACCGCCACGCCCGGCGGCGGCTTCCCCGTCTACGGCGAAGCCTTCGCGCAGGCGCTCGGCGCGGCAGATCCCACGATCACCATCGTGCCGCGCAACACCAAAGGCAGCGCCGAGAACGTCCCGCTGCTCGAGCAGGGCAGGCTCGACCTGGCGCTCGTCCAGGGCGAAGCGGCCTACGAGGCGCTCGCCGGCATCGATCGCGCCAAGCCCACCGACATCAAGATCGTCTGGGCGATGTACTCGTCGCCCGGCATGTTCGTCGTTCGCGCCGACAGTCCCTACCGCAGCATCGAGGACTTGAGGGGCAAGCCGGTCGCCTGGGGCGCGAAGGGATCGGGGCTGGTGTTGCTGGGCGGCTACGTGGTGGACGCGCTCGGCTTGGACCGCGACAAGGATTTCAAGCCCGTATACCTCGAGCGCGCGGCCGACGGGCCCGCCATGGTGCAGGACGGGCGCGTGGCCGCACTCTGGGGCGGCGGCACCGGCTGGCCCGGTTTCACGACGATGGCGAGCTCGCCCGGCGGAGCGCGCTTCATCACGCCGAGCGAGGCCGAGATCGCGAAGATCCTGGCGAAGCACAAGTTCCTCAAGCGCGTGTCCTTCCCCGCCGGCAGCTACAAGGGGCTCGCAGCCGATACGCCTTCCGTGGGCTCGTTCAGCTTCGTCTTCGCGCGCAAGGACCTGCCCGAGGACACGGTTTACCGCGTGGCGCGCGCCCTGCACAAGGCGCAAGCCGACTTCGCCCGACGCCTGCCGCAGGCGCGCGAGAGCACCGCTGTAAACACAACGTCGGGTGTGGCCGACCCGGACAAGCTCCACCCCGGCGTGCGCCGCTACCTGCGCGAAGCCGGGCTTGCGAAGTAGCCCTGAACCTTCCCGCGTCCGTGCAGCCACACGGTTTTGCACGGAGGGTGTATGCCATGGCTCTCAAGCACGGAAGCAAACGGGAAACGAAGGTGAAGAAGGCAGGCGCCAGGACGCTGCCCGGCGACCGGATCTACGGCCACGCGGCGCAGAAGCGCGAGCATTCTCGCGGCACGCAGGGACGCGATCGCCCCGCCGGCAGCAAGGTGCGGCAGCAGCGCACCGAGCCCCCGGGTAGGAGGATGACGACCTCGAAGTAGCGAGCGCGCCAGTACATGGCCGCATTCGGCCAAGAACTCGCGGGGCGCCTGCGGCGTCATTCAGGATCGGACACCGGAGGACACGCACCATGAACATCTTCAGGCGCAATACCGCGTCCCGCGCGCAATCGCCCTCGATCTACGAAGGCGACCGGACTGCCGGCAACCTGCGCGCCCGCGGCAACGCGGTCGTGATGAGCGCGACCGAGTTCTATCGCAACAACCCGAAGAAAGTGGGCCTCGCCGCGCTGGTTGGCGCGGCGGCACTGCTGGGGCTGGTGAAGAATCGCGGCGTGCGCCGCGGATAGCGGCTAGTCGCGGTACCCGGGAAGCTCCCGGTCCACCACCCGCATCATCGCCTCGAAGAAGAGGCGCTCGCGCTCTTCGCGGCCGTGGGTCTCGAGGGGCGCGGGCTGCAGCACCTGCTCGATCACCTCGTCGGCGAGCACTTCCAGCGGCTTGCCGGTCGACATCGCGAGCACCTGGGCACGGCAGACACGCTCGAGCTTGTACAGGCGCCGGTAGGCCTGCGCGACGGTCTCGCCCGTGACCAGCACCCCGTGGTTCTTCATGAACACGATCGGCTTGTCGCCCATGAGAGCCGCGAGGCGTTCGCCCTCGCTCGGAAAATCCGCGGTGCCGCCGTAGTGGTCGTCGTAGGCGATATCGCGGTACATGAAGGCCGCGGTCTGGCTCGCCGGCAGCAGGCGGTTGTCCTTCAGCATGTTGAGCGCGACGCCCCAGGTCTGGTGGGTGTGCATCACGACCCTGGCGCCGGTGATGCGATGGATCGGCGCGTGGATGCACCAGGCCGAAAGCTCGACCGTGGCGTTGCCCTCGACCGTCTTGCCCTGGTCGTCGAACACCACCATGTCGCTCACGCGCGCCTCCGACCAGTGCAAGCCGAACGGGAGGATCAGGTACTGCCCCTCGCGGCCCGGCACGCTCACGGTGAAGTGGTTGTCGATGCCCTCCTCCAGCTCGTGCAGCGTAGCGAGGCGCAGGGCAGCGGCGAGGTGGATCTTGGCTTCGGTAACGGCGTCGGTGTCGCGCAGGGCGGTATCAGGCATTGGCGTATCCGGAGATGAATTCCTTGGCGGCGCCGGTCTGAAGGTCGAACACGTGGCGGCGCACCTTGCCGATGTTCGCGCCATACGCGTGGACGCTGACCGAGACCCGGTCGTCGTACGCGTTGGCGACACGATGGATGTCCCCAATCCTCGGCGAAACCATCTCGACCTCGCCGGGCTGCAGCACGAAGTCTTCGCCCTCCTGCACCACCCGCTCGCCTTCCTTGCGGAAGGCGGTGCAGCGCTCGGCCCCGCGCAGCATCCCGATGACGCCCCACACGGTGTGGTCGTGCACGGGCGTCTTCTGGCCGGGCCCCCAGACGAAGCTCACCACGGAGAAGCGATCCTGGGGGTCGGCATATAAAAGGTATTGCTGGTAGTACAGGGGATGCGGCTTCGCCATCTCGGCAGGCAGCCAGTCGTCGCGGCTCACCAGGCGTTTCATGGCCTCGCGCGCGCCTTCGTGCAGTCGAGCCTCCGGAAGTCCTCGCTCCACCAGGCCGGTGACCTCATCGACGAACCGCTTCAGCGCATCCATGGCGATATGGTAGTTCAGAGGCCCCGGTCTGCGTTCACGCCGCGGGCACCCGCACCCAGCCTTCCATGAGGCGGCGCGCGCTGCGGCTCATGACCGCGCGCGCGACCTTCCATTCGTTTCCTTCCCGCGTCACCTCCGCGCCTACGGCCAGCGTGCCGGCGGGATGGCCCAGGGTCGTGCGCAGCGGCTCGGCCCCCGGCCGGCGCGCGCGATTCACGACCGTGCCCTCGATCGCGGCGGCAACCGCCGTGGCGATCGCGCCGGTGCCGGTGATGACGTGATGGAGCTTGCCCATCGAGAGCATGCGGATGGTGAGGTCCGTCGCGGCCGCGTCCACGGCCTTGCCGCTCGTGGCGATGTAGCCCTGCGGTTTCGACACCCAGGCGATCTTCGGCGTGTGCAATCGGCTCGTGCTCGCCTCTTCGGCGCTCTTCGCGAGCTTCATCGCCACGGCACCGTGCGCGCGGATCGCCTCGCACTTCGCGAGCAGGGCCGCATCGGTGTCGACCTTCGATTGCAGCTCGGTGCCCGTGAGCCCCAGCGCGGAGGCATCGACGAACACCAGGGGATTGCCCGCGGTGATCATCGTCGCCTCGACCGTGCCCACGCCCGGTACCTCGAGCCGATCGAGGACGTTGCCCGTGGGGAACATCTCGCCGGGCGCATCGCCCTCCTCGCCCATGCCGCCGGGCTCGATGAACTCGACCCGGATCTCGGCCGACGGGAAGGTCACGCCGTCGAGCACGAACTGCCCTTCCTCCACCACGAGGCCGTCGCGAACCGGCACGTGCGAGACGATCCGCCTGGAGATGTTCTGCTGCCAGATGCGCACCTTGGCGATGCCGTCCTTCGGCGCATCGACCCATCCTTGCGACACGGCGAACGGCCCGACCGCGGCGGTGAGGTTGCCGCAGTTGCCCGACCAGTCGATGAGCGGACGGTCGATGGCCACCTGGCCGAAGAGGTAATCGACGTCCGAGTCCTCGCGCGTCGAGGGCGACAGGATCACGATCTTGCTCGTGCTCGAGGTCGCGGCCCCCATGCCGTCGATCTGCTTGCCGTAGGGATCGGGGCTGCCGATGGTGCGCAGCAGGATGCGGTCGCGCTCGGCGCGATCCCTGGGCAGGTCGGAGGCGACGAAGAAGACGCCCTTGCTGGTGCCGCCCCGCATGTAGACGGCGGGAATCCTCATTTGCATGGCCGTCGCCTCGTTCGTTTTCGCATGGCTCTTCCTTGGGGGAACCGGCATTATGCCGCCGGTGTAATGCAACACCCATGCCCGGCGTGGCGATCTGCCTACAAGCGCGTTCGCCCCATGCCGATGGAACCAGGCTCGGACCCGGCGCAATCTGGGCGCATGTGGCTGCTCTATACGATCCTCACGATCCTGCTGCTGCCCACCGCCCTGGTGATCGCGATCCACATGTCGCGCATCCGTTTCGCGCGCACGCTGGTGGCGAAGACCGAGCCGGCGCAGTCGTGCCCCGAGGACTATCGCGCCACCATCGTCGTCGCCGGCGACAGCACCGCCTTCGGCGTCGGTGCCTTGCCGGCGGAATCCACGGCCGGGCGCCTCGCGGCCGCATTCCCCCACGCGCGGCTCGTGAACGTGGGCAAGTCGGGCAACCGCATCGGCCACGTGGTGGAGCAGCTCGACAAGGTCGACTGCCGATCGGCGGACCTCATCCTCATCCAGGCGTGCGCCAACGACGTGCTCGAGTTCCGCCCGGTGAAGAAGGTGGAGGCGGACCTGCGTGCCGCCATCGCGCGCGCCCGCGAGCTCTCGCGCAACATCGTCCTCATGCCGGGCCACGACTTCAGCGTGGCCCCCTTCTTCCTGCGCCCGATCTCGATGCTCATCATGCGGCACGCCGTGAAGGTGCACGCGATGGTGAAGCGCGTGGCCGCGGAGGAAGCCATCATCTTCGTGGACCTCTTCCGCGATCCGGCCACCGAGCCGTTCGTGAAGGAGCCCACCCGCTACTACTGTCCCGACTCGCTCCATCCCTCCGGGCAGGGCTATGCGATCTGGTTCTCCATCCTCACCGCGCAGGTGCCGCTGCGCCAGTTCCTGGCGAGCAACGGCTCGGACTGAACGCAACCCCGCATTTCCCGATCCAACGGTATCGGCCGATCGCGGCCATGATCCGGAGGAACCAGCATGAGATTCGCACGCAATTCATATGCGCTGGCCATCTGCGCCGCGCTCGCCCTCGGCGTTGGCGGATGCGCGACGCTGAAAGGCAACCCGAGCGGCAAGCAGACCGCCGACACCAGCGAGAACCGGCGCGGTCCGGTGACCACCACCCAGGACGCGGCCATCAACGCGAAGGTGAAGGCTGCGCTGGCCGCCGACGAGATCGTGAAGGCGCACAACATCGACGCCGACACCGTGCGCGGCGTGGTCACGCTGAACGGCAACGTGAAGGGCCCGGCCGAGAGGGCCCAGGCGATCAGGATCGCCCGGGGCGTCGACGGCGTGGTGGAAGTGAGGGACAACCTGAAGAGGGGCGGCTGACCCCAGCTTCGTTCCCTCTCGCGGGGCGCGGGACCTTGTCCCGCGCCCCGTTTCTATTTGCGCAGCGGCTTGGCGGCGCCGTTCGGCAGCAGCAGGATGGCGCGCAGGTCGCCGTCGCGGTTCTCGGCGGTGCCCACGATCCAGCCGCGATCGTTCATCGCGGTGGGCTCGAGCTTGCGCCAGCCGAGCGCGGCGACCGCAGGCAACTCGGCGAGCAACGTGACCTCGCCGCCGGACACCACGTAGCCGTAGGTGCCCTCGCCGCTGCCGGCGACCTTGCCGGCCGCGCTGATCGCGACCGCCGAAGAGTACGAAGGTCCGGGCAAGGCCCGCATCGAGCCGCTGTGGATGAAGGCCGTGGGCTGTCCGTACTCGTTGGACGACTGGCCCACGACGTCGCCGTTCGCATTGATGGCGCGCGCCGCGCTCATGTTGCCGCCGAGGGTCCCCAGGTCCTGCAAGGCGCCCGCGTCATGGAGGAACGCGCGGCCGTTGATGCTGCCCACGACCTGGCCGCGTGCATTGATCGCCGCGGCTTCGCCGCGGGCGTTGGCATCGCCCAGCTCGGTCACGACGCCGTCGCGGTAGATGAAGGGGCGCCTGGCATCACCCGAGACGCGCGCGCCCACCACGACGCCGTCCGCGTTCATGTCGCCGATGTCGCCGCGGATGCCGAGGGAAGTGACGCCTGCGTCGCGCCAGAGCACGAGCTCGCCGCGCGAGGAACGCCCGGCCGCCACGCCGCTGTCGTTCACGGCGAGCGCGCAGCTGTCGCCTGCGGTGTCGGCACCCCGTCCAAGGTCGGTCATCGCCCCGCCATGCCACACGAAGGCGTGGATCTCGCCCGAGGCGGTCTCGGCGCATCCGGCCACGCGCCCGCCCTGGCTCACCGCAGCCGCATAGGCGTTGCGTCCGCCAAGCGTGCCCAGGTCGACCAGCGTGTAGCCTGCGGCCACGGCGTTCGCCGCGGATCCTGCGAGTGCTGCTGCCACCAGTACGCGAATCATCTTCCCTCCCTGCAGGTCCCGATCGACTCTACGGGCGGACGATGCGGCGCCTTCGTGAACGCCCTTGGTCTTTGCGGACTATCGCCTGCCGCGGCAATCACCATCCGGCGCACCCCAATCGGAGCGCCCGCCGAAACTCCATTCGCCGCCACCTCCCAAACCTTGTGGAGGTGAACCATGACCAGACGACTCAAGAGCCTTGCCCTCGCCGGGCTTGTCGCCGCGGCGCTCCCCGCCGCGGCGGCCGATGTGATCGAGACCACGCGCTACTACGTGGTGCCGGCGAACACCGAAACGCAGTCCTACTACTACGTGCCGGCGAACAGCGAAACGCAGTCCTACTATTACGTCCCCTCGAACGGCGACTCACGAACCTACTACTACGTGACGGAGGGTCCGACGTACGTGCGCCAAGTGCCCGTCACCGAAGTGGTCTACACCGAGCCCGCGATCACGGTGGAAGCCCCCCGCCAGACCGAAGACGAGAGGATCACCAATGACGTAGTCGACGTGTTGGCGAGCGACCCGTACCTCTCCGGCCGGATCGGCGTCGAAACCTACGAACGCGACGTCACGTTGAGCGGCTCCGTGACCACCCCTGGCCAGATTCGCCGGGCCGTCCGGGGCGCGCAAAGCGTGGCCGGCGTGGACCACGTCACCAGCGAGCTGCGGCCGAAGGTAGGCGCCAACACCTCGTACTAGGGAAAAATCCGCAAAACAGCCCCTATCGTTCGGATATGCCGAACGATAATTTCGCAGCCAGCCTATTTATCCGGATTGGCTGAATGACGAGAATGGCGGCCCATGAACACACGGGTCGCCATCTTCGCCATTGCCGCCGGGCTTATGTTAGTGGCCGCTTCCTTCGGCGGCCGCACGTCCGCTGTCGCGCCGCTGCCGGCAACCCTCGCCGATACCGGCCTTTTCGAGCCCGGGTCCCGGCAGGTCCGCGCAGCGAACCAGCCGTTCCAGCCCGAGCACCCGCTGTGGAGTGACGGCATGGACAAGCGCCGGTGGCTGTATCTGCCCGCCGGGACGTCGATCGACAAGTCGAACCCCGACGCGTGGGAATTTCCCGTGGGCACGCGCGCCTGGAAGGAATTCAGCCGCGAAGGCCGCATCGAGACGCGCTTCATCGAACGCCTGGCCGATGGCTCGTGGCGCTTCGCGACATACGTGTGGAACGCGCAGGGGACCGTAGCCGTGCTGGCGCCCGAGGACGGCATCGCGAAGCGCCGCATTCCTTCGCGCGCTGACTGCCTCGCCTGCCACGAAGGCGCGCCCGTTCCGATCCTGGGATACAGCGCCGTGCAGCTTTCGAAGGATGCGATCGCCGGACCTACGCCCACGACCCGCGCGGTGCTGGGTTATCTCCATGGCAATTGCGGCCACTGCCACAACGACGCCGCGCTTCCCGCGCTCGACCTCGCACTGGCGCAGAGCGGCGCGCCTGCGGGCGCGCGGCGCTGTGCGGCAGGGGGCGGTCGAGCGCGGGAAGCGCCGCGTCGTTGGGGCAGTGGC
>CAMPHL010000102.1 GCA_946885905.1 uncultured Pseudomonadota bacterium
CGGCGTCCGAAAGGCCGCCCACAACCATCGCCACCACGCCGGCGAAAAGGGCCCCGCGATAGGGCCAGACGTGGCGTAGCAGCCGGCGGTAGAGGTCCGCGCCGGACGGCGCAGTCGGTGGCGCGGTCATCCGCCCATTATCGGGCAAGCAGGCGCTCGTAGAGGGCGAGGTACTCCCGCGCCATCGCCTGCGGCGTGTAGGAAGCGACCGCCAGGCGGGCCGCGGCACCCATCGCGCGCATCGCCTCGTAGTCGAGCCGGCCGAGGGCCTCTGCGAGGCCGGCCACGTCCAGGGCACCGCGCACGAACCCGCTCACGCCTTCCTCGAGCAGCTCGGCCGCGCCGCAGCGCGGCGTGGTGACGACCGGCAAGGCGCAAGCCATCGCCTCGAGCACGGCGTTGGGCTGCGGGTCGTAGAGCGTGGCGAGCGCGAAGAGGTCGGCCGCGGCGTAGTAGGGGCGCACATCCGACACGGCACCGACGAAGCGCACGCGCTCGCCGATGCCGAGCGTTCGCGCGAGCTCCGTGTAGCGCGACAGGTGCTTGTCGCGGCCGACCACGATGGCCCACGGCTCGTGCGATGTTCGCGCGAGCGCCTCGAGCAGGGCCGCGACACCCTTGCGCTCGAATCCGCTGCCCACGTGGAGTACCACGCGCGCCGTTCGAGGTATGGCGAGCTGCTGCCGGACGGCGTCGCGTTGCTCGTCGCGCAGGCGTGGATGAAAGGCCTCGGTGTCCACGGCGTTGCGGATGAGGACGAGCTTTTCGGCGGGCGTGGCGAAGCGCTGCGCGATTTCGCTCCGCACCATCTCGGAGTTGCAGATCACGGCCTTGAGTCGCGGGCTCTCGAAAAGCGCGCGTTCGGCGGCCAGCAGGTAGCGATGGTGCGGGCTGATCGCGGTGGCGAGGCGGGCGAGCCGCCCCTGCACGCGGGCGCGTTCCTCGAGCCATTGCGCGTGCACTCCGTCGCCGGCGCGGTAGACGTCGCAGCATGCGATGCGCTCGTGCGATTGCACGATGTCGAAGCGCCGGCCCGCGAGTTCCCGGCAGGCGGCGCGCGCGAAGGCCCAGTCGCGCCAGAGGCTGCCCACGTGGAAGGGCCGGATGAGGATGGCCGTGCCGTCGTTGCCGGGCCAGCTGCGGGTGACCAGGGTCAAGCTCGCGCCCCGGCCGCGAAGCGCCTCGATGGCCGCCTGCACGAAGCGCTCGGCGCCTCCGGCCGGGTCGTAGCGTCCGCGCACCAGCGCCACGCGCGGCCCGGCCGGCTTGCGCGCGGCGCTCACGGGCGTGGCGGCGTCAGGGCGAGCAGCTCGTTCACGGCGGAATGCACCCGGTCCACGCCCAGGCGCGTGAGGCACTCGCTTACCTTGCTCCCGCCGCATCCGTCGTTGCCGCAGGGCCGGCAAGGATGGTCGCTGGTGACGACCCGGTGCGGCACGCGCCACGGCCCCCACTCGCGCTCGCCGCTGGGACCGAAGAGCGCCACGACCGGCGTGCCCATGGCGGCGGCGATGTGCATCGGCGCGGAATCGACGCCGATGAAGAGGCGCGCGCGCGCGGCAAGCGCCGCGAGGTCTCGCAGCGTGAGCAACCCCGACAGGTCGGTGACCGGCACCTGCGCCTCGGCGAGGATGCGGCCCACGATCGCCTTCTCGCGCGGATCGGGCGCCGCGGTCAAGACGATGCGGTGGCCGTCGCGTGCGAGCAGTTGCAGGAGCTGCGCGTTGGAAGCGTCGGTCCAGGCCTTGAAGAGCCAGCGCGACGTGGGATGCACGTGGATGAAGCCGCCGGGCGCAAGGCCGGCTTCGGCAAGCATCCGTGAGACCTTCGCTTCGGCCTCCTCGCCGGGCCGCAACACGAGCGGCTTCTCGTCTTCCTCGGGATAGAGCCCGAGGCGCCGCAGCGCGTCGAGGTTCAGCTCCACCGTGTGGCGCGGCGTGGCGCGCGGGAGCTTGTACTGGTGCGAGAAGCACCACCGCCATAACGCGCTCGGGCGCGTGGGCGCGACCGACCAGCGCGGCCGCAGGGCCTGCGCGAGCCAGGCGCCGCGCCAATGCTCGGTGAGGTGCACGACGAGCTGGTAGCGGCGCTCCTGCAACGTGCGCAGCAGCCCCGCTTCGCGCCGGGCCTGGACCGCGATTCCGGCGCGCTTCCAGGCACGATCGATGGTGTGGACCTGCGCGATCGCGGGATGGCCCGCGAGCATGTCGCGTGTGTCGGCGTAGACCAGCGCGTCGACCTGGGCGTCGGGCATGCGGTTCTTCAGCACCTGGAACACGGGCGAAGCGAGCAGCACGTCGCCGTGGTGGCGCAGCTTCGTCACCAGGACGTTCCGCACCGAGGCAGGGTTGATCGCGTCGGGAACCACCGCCGGACGATACCGTAAAATGTCGCGCATGGTGGCCCAGCCCGCAGCCGACCCCCGCACGGCGATCCGCGAGGAGGTGCGTGCCGCGACGACGGCCCCGGGAGTGAAGGCCGAGACGATTTTCCGGCTGGGCGCTGCCGCCGTCGAATACGGCATGCGCCCGGAGGCCGACGCGATGTTCGCGCTGGCCGTGCGGGTGCTGCGCCAGTTCATCGTGCGCGGCGATGCTCCCAACGCCCTCGCCCTCGAGGGCGCCATCTACAGCATCTTCGTGAAGACGCTCGAGAGCGAGGAGCATTACGAGCGCTGCTTTTCGCAGTGGCGCGACGAGATGGCCGCCCTGGGGCGATCGTTCGCGAAGGAGCCCGGGCGTGGCCTGGACGACGCAGGCGGCCGGGACGTCGCCTTCGTCTTCCATTCCGGGACCGTGCTTGGCCACACGGAGGTGTTGTTCCAGCTGCTTCGCAGCTGCGATGCGTCACGCCGACGTTCGCGCATCTACACGCTATTCGGCCAAGACGCGAACTTCGCGGAGGCGACAGCCGCGCGCGGCATCCCGGTCGAGACGTATCCGCGCGCGCCGGGTGGTCCGCACGAATGGCTGCGGGAGCGCATCGCTGCCAATGGCGAGCGCGTGGCGGTCTGGGTCTCGGTGCCGACGGCGGCGCTTTTCGTCCTCGCGGCGCGCGTGGCCCCCGTGCAGGTGTTCTGGTCGCTCAAGCACCACCCGATCCGCGCGCCCGAGATCGACGGCTACATCACCTACGGGTCGTGGGGCGAGCGCGAGCGCGTGTTCCACGGCCAGCCCTGGACGGTTTGCCCCATGCCTCTCGCCCTCGATCCAAGGCAGCCGCGGGCGCAGGACGTCGCGGCGCTGCGCGCGCGCTTTCCGCATGCGATGCTCGCGGGCACGCTCGCTCGCGAGGAGAAAATCGCGAGCCCGCCTTTCCTCGAGAGCGTCGCCGCCATCCTCGAGCGCCATCCGCAGATGGGCTACCTCTGGACCGGACGATCCCGCCATGCCGGAATAGACGCGTTCTTCCGCGAGCGCGGCATGGAGGACCGCTGCCACTTCGTGGGCTGGGTGGATACGCCGCTCTACGCCGCGGTGCTTGACCTTTTTCTGGAGACCTTTCCGTTCGGCTGCGGCATCACCGGCTACCAGGCGATCGATGCGGGCGTTCCGCTACTGTCGTACGCGGAGGCCAACACCGTATTCGGGATGCAGTTCTGGGAAGAGGCGGGTGCAGGCCGCCGGCCGCTCGAGCGAGAGGCGCTCGACCTCTACCCCGTGCTGGCCGCGCGAGACCCGGGCGAGTATGTCGAGCTCGCATCACGGCTCGTGGACGATCCGGCGTTCCGCGAGAGCTGGCGCGAACGAGAGCGCGCCTTCCATGCCAAGGAAATCGCCGATAACAGTCGCTACTCGCAGCGTTTCTTCGCAACGCTGGAGGCCATCGCGGCGAGCAAGGCGCGGGAAACCCCGCGCGCGGTCTAACCGGCAGCCAGCACGTCCTCGATCGAGGCGGCGACGTAGTCGGCCTGCGCATCCGTGAGGTGCGGGCCCATGGGCAAGCTCAGGACTTCCTCGTGGATCGCCTCGGCGACCGGAAACGTTCCGCGCGGAAAGCCCAGGTCCGCATAAGCCGGCTGGAGGTGCGGCGGGACCGGGTAATGCACCATTGTCTCCACGCCGCGCTCCGACAGGCCGCGCCGAAGCGCTTCGCGTCGCCGCGAGCGCACCACGAACAGATGCCAGTTGTGCACGCATCCGTCGGCGCGCGCGGGAAGGACGAGGCCATCCACGGACCCCAGTCGCTCGATGTAGCGGCGCGCGAGCTTCTCGCGGCGCTCGTTCCACGCGTCCAAAACGGCAAGGCGCGGACCGAGGAGCGCGGCCTGCATCTCATCGAGCCGCGAGTTCGTGCCCCGCACCTCGTTGTGGTACTTCACGCGAGAGCCGTAATTGCGCAGCGTGCGCACGCGTTGGGCGAGCTCGGCATCGGAAGTCACCACCGCGCCCCCATCGCCATATGCGCCCAGGTTCTTGGTCGGATAGAAGCTGAAGGCGGCTGCGTCGCCGAGCGCGCCGGCGCGCGTTTCCCGATACGTCGCGCCTGCCGCCTGGGCGGCGTCCTCGAGCACCCGCAGCCCACGGGCGCGCGCGAGCCGCATGATGGGCTCCATGTCGGCGCATTGCCCGTACAGGTGCACCGGCAGAAACGCGCGCGTGCGCGGCGTGATGGCCGCCTCGATGCGATCGGGATCGATGTTGAACGTGCTTTCGTGCGGTTCGACCGGCACGGGACGCGCACCCACGGCGCTCACCGCGAGCCAGGTGGCGATGTAGGTGTTCGAGGGGACGATCACCTCGTCGCCGGGGCCGATCTCCCAGGCGCGCAGCACCAGCTCCATCGCGTCCAGCCCGTTGGCCACGCCGACGCAATGCGCCGCACCGCAGTACGCGGCGAAGGACTTCTCGAACGCCTCGACCTCGCGTCCGAGGATGTACCAGCCGGAGCGCATGACGCGGGCCGTGGCCTCGTCCAGCGCGCCGCGCACCTCCTCGTATGCCGGCGCCAGCGAGAGGAAGGGCACGTTCACGGGGCGCCGCGCCTCAGCTCGAGGAACCGTGGATACTCGCGCACGTAGTCGGCCGCTTCATACTCGCGCGAGGCGAGCACGAGCAGCACGGCATCGCGCGAGTAATGGTGCTGCGCGCCCCACACCATCGGCGCCATGTACAGGCCCACGCGCGGAGTGTCGAGGACGATCGCGCGCCGGGTGCGGCCATCGTCGACTTCGGCCACCACGGAGCCCGATAGGCACACGAGGAACTGGTGGAGCTGCCTGTGCGCGTGCTCGCCGCGGATGTTCTCGTCGGGAACGTCGCTTACCACGAAGTAGCGCCGCGGCTCGAACGGGACCTGCCGCCCGACCTCGCCCACGGTGAGCAGCCCCCGCGCTTCGGCCACGGCGTGCAACCGGATGAGGCGCGCGCCATCGACGAGGACCCCCTCGGCCGCCTCGTCGGCGAGCCACGCTCGCGCCGAGAGCGGCCTCACGCGATCATCCCGCGGTACTTGCGCTGCACCGGCCAACGCAAGTCTCGCACCTCGCGGCGCTGCGCGACCACGTAGAGCGCGGAATTGCGGGGCGGATCGAAAGGGCCCACGGGATCCACCGCGAATGAGCGCAAGCCGCGTGCGAGGTCCCCGGTCACGCCCGCGAGCAGTTGCAGCTCGAAGCCGTTGGCCTCCATGAAATCGGGGTAGATCGTGGGGCTGAAGTTCCAGAAGCCGTGGTTCACCCGTGTGAGCGGCGCCGCGTGCACCAGCACTCCGCCCTGGGCGAGCGCCTCGCAGGCATTCATGAAAGCCTGGCCCACGTTGAAACAGTGCTCGCATGTGCCGGTGTCCACCACGAGGTCGTAGCGGCGCACGTACTGCAGCGGCAGCGGCAGGTTGAGATCCACGATCGACTCGTTGCCGCGGATGCGCGCGACGTCGATCACGTCGGCCTCGACGCCGAGCGCCCGGAAGAAGGCGATCGATTCGTAGAGCGGGTCCTCCACGCCGGCGAGCCCGTGATATTCCCAGATCGCGCGGGCACCCTCGCGCACCGGCAACAGGGCAACGAGGGGTTCGCCCACGATGCGGGCGAGTACCGCGCGCGGAATCAGCAGGTCGGGATAGGCGAGCAGGAGCGCGCGCGAGGCGGGCTGGCGCTCCCGCAGCCGGCCGATCGCCTGGTGCAGCAGTTGGAGGTACAGCGCTTCGATCGCCATGGGTCGATGATAAACTCGCGCGGCGATGCGCATCCTCTTCGTCACGATGGCCGCGGTCGAAGGCGGGCCGGCGGGACCCACATCCCGCATCGCCTCGACCCGTTACCGCGTGCTGATGCCGGCGCAGCAGCTCGACCGCCTCGGCCACCAGGTGCAGATCGCGACTCTGCCTCCGGGGCCGGTTCCTGCGGCTTTCCTCCAGGTCGCCTGCGACGTCCTGGTGTTCTCCAAGAGCTTCCGTCCCGAGCACGAGCCGTTGATCCAGGCCGTGCGCGCGCGTGGCGCGAAGGTCGTCGCCGACTATTGCGACGACCATTTCGGGCGTGAGGACATCGGCGCCTGGTACACGCGCCTGGCGAAGACGGCGGACATCGTCGTGGCGAGCACGCGCGCGATGGCCGATGCGGTCCGTGCCCACGCGAACCGCGAGGCGACCGTGATCACCGACCCCATCGAGGGACGGCGCGGGGCGCCCGCATTCGGGCCGCACCTGCCGAGCCTGCGCATTCTCTGGTTCGGCAACCACAACAACCTCATGTCCATCGTGGACCGCATGGCCGAGGTTCGCAGCCTCGCCGCCCGGGTGGCGCTCGACATCACCATCCTCACGACGCCGGGGGCGGGCGTAGATACGCTGCTGGCCGACCTCGTGAGGCTCGAACCGACACGGATCACGGGCCGCGTCGTGCCCTGGTCCCTCGAGGGAACGTGGACGGCGCTGGAGGAGTGCGATCTCGTCTGGATCCCGGTCATCGACGGCGAGCGCTATTCCGTGAAGAGCGCCAACCGGCTGGTCGAATCCGTATGGGCCGGCCGCTACGTGGTGGCCGACGCGATGCCCACGTACGAACCGTACGGCGACCTTGTAGCCGTGGGGACCGGGCTCGTGAAGGGCGTGATGGATGCGCTTGCGGCTCCAGACGCGGTGGAGAGGCGGATCGCCCAGGCGCAGCGGCGGGTCTCGAAGGAGCATTCCCTCTTCGAGGTGGGGCTCCAGTGGGCGCGCGCGCTCGGCGACAACGCACCGAGGCCGCTCAAGCTCAACCTGGGCTGCGGGGACAAGATCCTGCCGGGCTACGTGAACGTGGACGTGGTCCAGTCCCGCGCCGGCATGCGCCCCGACGTGATCTGCGACCTGCACGACCTGGCGCCCTTCGGCGACGCGACCGCGGACGAGATCCTCACGGTGCATGTCGTGGAGCACTTCTGGCGCTGGGAAATCGCCGACGTGCTGAAGGAATGGGTGCGGGTGCTCAAGTCCGGCGGCCGCATGATCGTCGAGTGCCCCAATATCGCAGCCGCCTGCGAGACGTTCCTGCAGGACCCGGTGCGGCACGCGCGCGCCGACCAGGATGGGCAGCGCACGATGTGGGTCTTCTACGGGGACCCGCAATGGAAGGACCCACTGATGATCCACCGCTGGGGCTACACGCCCGATTCGCTCAAGGCGTTGCTCGCGGAAGCGGGACTCGCCGACGTGCGCCAGGAACCCGCGCAGTTCAAGCTCCGCGAGCCCCGCGACATGCGCGTGGTGGGCGTGAAGACCTAGAAGGCGTCGAGCCTCACCGACACCAAGATGCCGCGGGGCGCGCCTTCGTAGCCGACCGAGGTCTCGTAGCGCTTGTCGAGCAGGTTCACGGC
>CAMPHL010000103.1 GCA_946885905.1 uncultured Pseudomonadota bacterium
AGCGCCTGCGGGTCCGCTCCGGAGCTCCCCGCGATCGCGATCGCCGTGCGGTAAGAGAGTGGGGATTCCTTCGCTTCCGGCCCCGCGCCGTGCACGATGCGGGAAGCCCTCTCCATGTCGCGGCGAAAGAGTTGCATCGACTCGGGCGACACCGCGGAGGCCGATCCCGAGCCACGATGCTCCCAACCGCTCTTGAACCATGCGTTCGCTTCGTAGATCGGCTGCAGCCCGGAGCGCGGCTGCTCCTCCTTCCAGCGCGCGAGCAAGGCGAAGAGCTTGTTGCGGTCCTTCAGCGCCACCGGCATCCCGTTGTCGAGGGCCCACACGAAGCTTTCCATCATCCAGCGCCCCGGTCCCGCCTTCCGCTCCAGGACCAGCAGCTCGGCGTGCAGCCGCTCCAGCGTCGCGATATCTCCCGCGAGCAACGCGTCCTGGAGCTTGAGGCTCACCGAGTCGATGTCCGCGCGTTGGTATGCGCGCTGGTATCCGCGCTGGTATGCCGGCTGAGCCCAGGCCGATCCCGCCGCGGCCACGGCGATACAAGCGAGCCACCGCATCAGGTGTTTTCTCATCGCTTCACCTGCAACGTGGCGGCGAGCTTCGAGAAGCCCGGATCGACCAGCAGGGTGTACGTACCGGACTGCGTGACCTTGAAGGGGCCGAGCGTGCCCGCCGAGTCCTTGGACGGGATCATGCGCATCGTCGCCGGTCCCCCACCGGGCGAGATGAGCCGCAGATACACGGGCCCCGGTCCCTCGAGGCGGATTGCATCGAGCGAGACGTTGATCGCCTCGCCCGCGGCGGCGGGAATGTCGAGGCGGGCCACCGCCCCCGGCACGTCCACGCGAACATCGATCGCGTTGTCGGCGGCTCTGAGGACGGTGTCGCGCGTGCGCAGCGGCCGCGCCTTGGCCAGCACGCCGGGAGGGGGACGCACGAGCACGGTGTATCGGCCGACCGGCAGCGTGCCGACGGCGAGTTTGCAGGATCCGTAGGCCGGATTGCAGGCCTGGCCCATGCGCTGCGATCCGTCGGCATTCAGGAGCGCGAACCACGTGGGAAGGCGCCCACCCGGGGGTTCGTGGGCGAGCGCCACGAGACCGAGCGTGATCGATTCGCCGCCGCTTTCGAGCGTGTAGCGCTGCGCCTCGCGCAAGGCCACCGCCGCCGAGGCTGCGCCCGCGGCGGGCCAGGCACGCATTCCCACCGCGGCGAGGGTGAAGCGCGCGCTGGCCGAGAACGGTGCGGTTGCCTCGACCAAGTATCGCGCGCCCGCCTCCGCGGCGACGTCCGCGCCGCAGCCCGCGAGCGTCATTGCCGCGGTGCAGTGAGCCCAGTCCGCCTCGACACTGCGCCTGTCGGCTCTCCGGATGGACAGGGCTACGCCGGACGCACTGGCCGGTTCGAATGCGAGGTCGCGGAGCACGATGCGGAAGGACGTAGCTTTCGTCGCCTGCCCATGCAACCGCGCCGTTTCCCCTGCGGCCAGACGCAGGCTGTTCGGGGGCGCATCGAGCGAAAGATCGGCGGCCGATGCGGGGTTCGCGAGCAACACAAAGGCTATCCCGGTAAGCGGCGGAAATATTTTCATGGCGAGGATTCGGGTTTCCAGCCCCGACGATACGTGATCACGAGCACGTCGCGCCACGCCGGCCGGGACGGATCCAACGGGTGCACGGGAGTCACCCCGTGCATGACGCGCGAATCGTCGACGAGCGCCGCATCGCAGGGCACGGCCAACGTGAAACTGCCGAGCAGCCGGCCGTCCGGCGCGTGCATTGTCGTGGTGCCACTGGCGATGTTCACCCGGTCGACCAGCATCACGATCACGAAATCCACGCCGTCGCGGTGCACGCCCTCCGGCGTGGGCTGTCCCGCGGCACCGGGACGGGCCTCGATGCGGAACTGGTGCGCCTCGATGTGCCACCCGATCCCGGCCTTGAGGCTTCCGAAAAGCTCGAGCCCCAGGCGCACCACCGCGCCGAACGAGGCGCCCGAGGCGATCGCCGGCTCGATCGGTTCGAACCAGCGCTCGATGCCGCCCACGAGGCGGTTGTACTCCTTGCCCTGGTAGTGCGGTTGGTGCGCCTCGCGCCGGAATCCCGCCTCCCCGGCCCGCGCCGAGAAGGTCCCGTGCCGGCGGCGCCGGTAGCGATGACCATCCGGCAGGTGCGTGTCGAGCGCGAGGCCGTTCCAGCTCGCCGCGAACGCCTCCCAGTCGGGTAGGCTTTCGAGCACGGCGCGGAAATCCGCGCCCGGGACGAAGGCGAAGCCGTCGTCGCGAAGCGCGCGCGCCAGGTCGCCCGTCATCGGATCCATAAAAGCATAAGGAGGAGCATCGTATATGAACGGCCTGATGATGGAGACGCCGCTGCTCGTGAGCTCGCTGATCGAGCACGCGGACCGCCACCACGGCGACGCGGAAATCGTCTCGCGCCGCATCGAAGGCGACATCCACCGCTACACATACAGGGACGCGAACAGGCGGGCGAAGCGCCTCGCGAACGCCCTCGCGCGCCTGGGCGCCAGGCCCGGCGACCGGATCGCGACCATCGCGTGGAACACGCACCGCCACTTCGAGCTCTTCTACGCCATCGGCGGCAGCGCAATGATCATCCACACCGTGAACCCGCGCCTCTTCCCCGAGCAGATCGCCTGGATCATGAACGACGCGGAGGATGCCTTCCTCTTCGTCGACGCCTGCTTCATCCCCCTCATCGAGAAGCTTCGCCCGGCGCTGAGGACCCTGAAGGGCATCGTCGTGATGACCGACCGCGCGCACATGCCGGCCTCCACCGAGCTCACGGGCCTGCTCTGCTACGAGGAGCTGCTCGAGGCCGGGAGCGAGGAGTTCGCGTGGCCGCAATTCGACGAGAACACCGCCTGCGGCCTGTGCTACACCTCGGGCACGACGGGCAATCCCAAGGGAGCGCTCTACAGCAACCGATCCAACGTGCTGCTCGCCTTCGCGACGGTGCTTCCGGACGTGATGGGCCTGTCTGCCAGCGACAGCATCCTCGCGGTCGTCCCCATGTTCCACGCCAACGCCTGGGGCCTGCCTTACGCGGCGGCCATGATGGGCGCCAAGATCGTGCTTCCGGGCGCGGCCCTCGACGGCAAGTCGCTGCACGAGCTGTTCGAGTCGGAGAAGGTCACCTTCTCCGCGGGCGTGCCCACCGTCTGGGTCGGATTGCTCCAGTACATGCGGCAGAGCGGCTCGAAGTTCACGACCTTCAAGCGCTCGGTGGTCGGCGGATCCGCGTGCCCGCCCTCGATGATCAAGGCCTTCGACGAGGAGTTCGGCGTGCAGCTCTTCCACGCCTGGGGCATGACCGAGATGTCGCCGCTGGGCTCCTTCTGCCGCCTGAAGAACAAGCACCTCGGCCTGTCGAAAGACGAGCAGCGCGATCTGCTCGCCAAGCAGGGGCGCGTGCCCTACGGAGTCGACTGGCGCATCGTCGACGGCGAAGGCAGGGAGCTGCCGTGGGACGGCAAGGCCTTCGGCGACCTGCACGTGAAGGGGCCATTCATCGTCCGGGACTACTACAAGAGCACCAAGAGCCCTCTCATCGACGGCTGGTTCCCGACCGGCGACGTGGCCACGATCGATCCCGACGGCTACATGCACATCACCGACCGCAGCAAGGACGTGATCAAGTCCGGCGGCGAGTGGATCAGCTCGATCGACCTCGAGAACATCGCGATGTCGCATCCGGCCGTGCTCGAGGCCGCGGTCATCGGGTGCGCGCATCCCAAGTGGGACGAGCGGCCGCTGCTGGTCGCGGTGAAGAAGCCCGGTGCGGAAGTCACGCGCGAGGAGCTGCTCGCGCATTACCAGGGGAAGGTCGCCAAATGGTGGATCCCCGACGACGTGGTGTTCGTCGCCGAGATTCCCCATACTGCGACCGGAAAGATCCTCAAGACCAGGCTCCGGGAAAACTACCGGGAGCACGTGCTGCCGACCAGCGGGGAGCTGGCCGCGGCGCGATAAAGCAAGGGATCCTCGATGCCTGCTTCACCCAAGCGGCGCCGCGCGCCCGCCTCGCCGGCCGGCCGGGCCCGCAAGCCCATGCCGGCCGCTCGCCGCACTGCCCCTGTCGCCGCCAAGGCCAAGCCGCGCGAGCCCTTCGAGCGGCTGTTCGAAACGGCCATGCGGCTGAACGAGCTGCGCAGCGTGGACGAGGTGCAAAAGCGCCTGGTCGAGGCGGCGCTCGAGCTTTCCGGCGCCAAGCGGGCGATGCTCGTCCTGGACCACGACGGCAAGCTCGAGCTCGCCGCATCCATCCCGCCCCGGGATGAACGGGCCGGCGTGCTCCTGGACGCTATCGCCCCACAGCTCAAGGCGGCGCACAGGCGGCGTGCCATCGCCCTGTCCCATGAACCGGCGAAGGCCGCGCCCTCCGAACAGCGCTCGCGCATCGTGGCGCCGCTCGTGGCGAAGCGCGAGTTGCTCGGTTACCTCTGCCTCGAGATCGACGGCGCCTTCGGCCGGTTCGCGGAAGGCGACCGCGACCTCGTCGCGATGTTCTCGAGGCAGGCGGCGGTCGCGCTCGACAATGCCCGCCGTGCCGAAGGCCTCGAGCGCAACGTTGCCGAGCGCACGGCCGAGCTCGAGCAGCGCGCCGCCGAGCTCGCCGTGATCAATAGCGTCCAGCAGGCCCTGGCCGCCGAGCTGGACATGCAGGACATCTACGATGCCGTCGGCGACAAGATCCGGGAGATCTTCAACCAGGCCGACGTGGGCATCCGCGTCTTCGACGACGCCACCGGCCTCACGCACTTCCCCTACCTGGTCGAGCGGGGGGAGCGGGTGAGGATCGAGTCGCAAGCCGTGAGCGACATCGGGTTCGGCGGGCACGTACGCAGGACCGGCGAGACGATCGTGGTGAACGAAAAGCTGGCGGAGGCTGCTCGCGAGTACGGCAGCTCCATCATCCCCGGTACCAACGCGCTGGTCGAGAAATCGGCCGTGTACGTGCCGCTCATCGTCGGAGACCGCGTGCGCGGCATCCTCGACCTCGCGGACACCGAGCGCGAGCACGCCTTCTCGGAATCCGACGTGCGCCTGCTGCAGACCCTCGCGGGCAGCATGAGCGTGGCGCTGGAGAACGCGCGCCTTTTCGACGAGACCCAGAGGCTCTACAAGGAGAGCGAGCAGCGCGCCGCGGAGCTGGCGGTCATCAACGCGGTGCAGGCAGGGCTCGCTTCGAGGCTCGACATCGAGGGCATCTACGAGCTCGTGGGCGACAAGGTGCGCGAGATATTCAAAGCCGACACCACGGCGATCATCTACCACGAGCGCGCCACCGGCGAGATCGTCACGCCGTATTACCGCGACCGGGAAAGCGTGCACACCGGGAAGCGCCGACCGTACGGCAAGGGACTGGCTTCGCATGTCCTGGAAAGCGGCAAGCCGCTCGTGATCTCCACCAAGGAGGAGAGCTACCGGTTCAACCCCATCCAGTTCGCCTCGCCCGGGTCCAGCCAGGACCTGAACGAGTCGGGCGCGTGGGTCCCGATCTTCCGCGGCGGGGAGACGTGGGGGGCCATGACGGTGCAGAGCTACGAGAAGAACCGCTACGGCGAGCGCGACATCGCGCTCATGACCACGCTCGCGAGCAGCCTGTCGGTCGCGCTCGAGAACGCCCGCCTCTTCGACGAGACGCAGCGGCTCTACAAGCAAAGCGAGCAGCGCGCCTCCGAGCTCGCGATCGTGAACAGCGTCCAGGAAGGCCTCGCCTCGCGCCTGGACATCGGCGCCATCTTCCAGCTCGTCGGCGACAAGATCCGCGAGATCTTCCGCGCCGACACCGTCTACATCGCGCTGCGCGACTTCGCGAAGGGCACCGTCTTCGCGCCGTACTACATCGATCGCGGCGTGCGGCCCCGCACGTCGCTCGCGACGCCCGGAGGGGTCGAGTACGAAGGCCTCGGGCTCACCGGGGCCGTGATCGAATCCGGCAAGCCCCTGCTGCTGGGGACCTTGCAGGCGCAGCTCGACAAGGGCGCGTACGCCGTAACCTCGCCGGGCTCCCAGGAGGACCAGAACCGGACCTTCATGGGCGTGCCGATCTTCCGCGACGGCCGGGCCTGGGGCATGGTGAGCGTCCAGAATTACGCCGAGAACGCGTACTCGGAAGCGGACGTGCGCCTGCTGGGCACGCTCGCCAACAGCATGAGCGTGGCGCTCGAGAACGCGCGCCTCTTCGACGAGACCCAGCGCCTCTACAAGGAGAGCGAGCGCCGGGCCGCCGAGCTTTCCATCATCACCAGCGTGCAGCAGGCGCTCGCGGCCGAGCTCAGCATGCAGGGCATCTACGAGGCCGTCGGAGACAAGATCCGGGAGATCTTCGACGACGCCGACCTCAACATCCGCATGTTCGACAAGCGTTCGGGTCAGGTGCTCTTCCCGTACGTGATCGAGAAGGGCAGGCGCGTCACGGTGAATCCGGTCCCGTTCACCGACAAGGGTTTCGCCCCGCACGTGCGGCGCACCCGCCAGACGCTGGTGATCAACGAGGACATGGCCGGCCAGATGCGCGCCTACGGCAGCCATGTGCTCGAGGGCACGCAGCCCGAGAAGGCGGCCGTCTTCGTGCCGCTCGTCGCGGGCGAGGAGGTGCGCGGGGTCATCCACCTGGTCGACATGGAACGCGAGCACGCCTTCTCCGAGGCCAACGTACGGCTGCTCCAGGCGCTCGCGGGCAGCATGAGCGTGGCGCTGGAGAACGCGCGCCTCTTCGACGAGACCCAACGCCGCTCGCGCGAGGCGGCCGCGCTCGCCGAGGTCGGCCGGGACATCTCGTCCACGCTCGACGTTTCCACGGTCATGGACAGGATCGCGCGCCACGCGAAGGAACTGCTCGGCTCCGACAACAGTGCCATCTTCCTGCCCGACGACAACGGCGATTACCGCGCGATCGCGGCCTTCGGCGACGTCGCAGCCGAGCTGCGCGCCACCGTGGTGAAGACGGGCAAGGGCATCATCGGCGCGATCATCGCCAGCGGCAAGGCCGAGTACGTGAACGACGCCGCCGCGGACCCGCGCGGCGTGCAGATCGACGGCACGCCCCGCCAGTCCGAGGAGCGGCTGATGGTGGCGCCGCTCGTCGCGGGAAACGAGACGAAGGGCGCCATGGCGGTCTGGCGCAACGCCGGGCGCCCCTTCGACGAGAGCGACCTCGAGTTCCTGGTGGGATTGTCGCGCCAGGCGGCGGTGGCGATCGAGAACGCGCGCCTCTTCGGCGAGTCGCAGCAGCGCGCGGCCGAGCTCGACACTGTGAACGCGGTCTCGCAGCAGCTGGTCGGGAAACTGGACGTGGACGCGCTGATCAAGCTCGTCGGCGACCAGGTGCGGAAGGTGTTCGATGCGGACATCGCATACGTCGCGCTCCTCGACCGGCAGACGAACACGATCCATTTCCCCTACACCCACGGGGAGGAGGTCCAGTCGCGCACGTTCGGTGAAGGGCTCACCAGCCGCATCATCGAGACGGGCCAGCCCGTCATCCTCAACGAGGAGGTCGGCCGACGCAGCGAGGCGCTCGGCCGCCGCATCGTGGGCAAGCTCTCTTCGGCCTACCTCGGCGTCCCGATCCTCGTCGACGGTCGCGGTGAGGGCGTGATCAGCGTGCAGAGCACCCAACGCGAGCACGCATACGACGAGGCCGACCAGCGCCTGCTCTCGACCATCGCCGCGAACGTGGCGGCCGCGCTGTCCAACGCGCGCCTGTTCAACGAGACGCGGGAGGCGCTCGAGCGCCAGACCGCGACCGCCGAGG
>CAMPHL010000104.1 GCA_946885905.1 uncultured Pseudomonadota bacterium
TCGACGACTGGCAGCTCCGCGCCCGCCGGCGCGGCTGGAGGCTCCTCGATTTCGGCTGCCGCCGGTGCCTGCACGCTGGGCGTCGGCGCCTTTTCTTCCGTGGCGCCGATCGTCGCGGCCTCGTCGGCTACAGAGGGCGCCGCGGCAAGGCCGGGAACCTTGAGGTGCGTGCCCTCGCCCGTAAGGCGTGCGGCGCGCAGCCCCCCGCGGACCTGCGCGAGGCGCGCGATGATGTCCTCCCGCGGGAACGGTTCGGCGCGGCCACGCAGGGACTGCACCATGGCTGCGACCGCATCTACCGCCGCGCGCGTGGTGCCGGTGCGCGCCTGGTCGAATTCGGGCACGACCTCGATCGCCTCGGCGAGCCACTTCTCGAGTGAGGCGGCGACGTCGGCAAGGAGCTCGAAGCCGGTCGTGCGCGAGCTGCTGGCGAGCGTGTGGGCGGCACGCATGAAGTCCGCGCTTACGGGCGCGAAGCGGTCGGCTTCGATCGCCGCCATCTCCCGCTCGAGCACCGCCACGTGTTGCTCGGCCTCGTCGATGTAGATCGCGAAGAGGGCCGGCGAAACCGATACCGGACCGATGGTGACGTCGGCCTCTTCCGCGGCCGCAGGCTCCTGCTCGGCTGGCACCTGATCGACCGCGGTTTCGGCGATCGAAGGCTCGGCAGGCGCGAAATCCAACGCCGGGGGATCGCTCGGCGCGGCGGCCGGCTCCGCCGCAACGGGCTCGACCAGCTCGGGCTGCGGCTGCGGCGCCGGGGCATCTTCTACCGCCGACTCGAGCACGAACGCCGCGGCTTCCTCGACGACAGGATCGGCCGCGGCTTCGGGCGCCGCCTCGAGCGCGGGCGCCAGGTCGAGCGATTCGAAGCTGAACGCAGGCGCGGCGGTGGGCGGTGCGGGTTCGAACGCATCCGAGGTTTCGCCGCTCTTCAGCCCTTCGGCTCGCCGCTCGATCGCGCTGCCGTCGATGCGCGCGCCGCCGGTTTCCTGGAGGCTCGCCACCCAATCGCGGAACGACGACCGTGCGAGGTCGATGAACTCGACGAGGGCGGGCGTTGCGGGCCGGTCGTCCTTGAGCCACTTGTTCATCACCTGCTCGCACTGCCACGCCACCTCGCCCAGGTCGTGCAGGCCGACCATGCGGCCGCTGCCCTTCAGCGTGTGGAATCCGCGGCGGATCGTGGTGAGCGCCTCGCGGTCATGCGGGGCGTCGCGGATGGCGGCGAGGCTTGCGGCGATGGTGCCGACAACCTCGGCCGCCTCCTCGAGGAAGATCTCGAGCAACTCGCGGTCGACCTCGGCGCCGGGCGCGTCGACGAGCTGCACGACTTGCGGCGCGGGCGCCTCGGGCGCCTTTTCCGGGGCGAGATCCTGGATGGCCTGGAAGACGCCTGCCTGCTCGGGGTGCTTGCCCTCCTTGAGGGCCTGCAGCGCCGCCTCGCTCATCTTGAACACTTGCGTGTCCGCGATCGCCGCATCCCGGTGCAGGTCGACCACCGCGCGCTGGAGCTTTTCGCGCGTACCCTCGGCGGGCGCTTCCTTCCAGTCCTCGTACAGGGCCTGGACCTTCTGCTTCTGGACGTCGATGTCCGCCCTGGAAACGGTGCTGCGCTGCACTTCGGGCTCCAGCGCCATGTCGGGCTCGGCCAGGCCGAAGCGAAGCAGCGCCGGCAGCAGCACTTCGCGCGCGGTGGTCGAGCCCTGCTGGAGCGCCGATATGTACAGGCCGAGCGCCGAAAGCCCGTCTGCCACGCTTTCCGCGGCTTCGCCCACGCCGTCTGCCGAACCCTCGGCGAACTGCTGCACTCGCGCCATGACGGCGGAGTTGAGCGCGGCGGCCTCCTCGAGCTCCATGATCATGAGCGCGCCCTGCACCTGCGCGAACTGCCCGGACAGCGCGGCGAGCTCGCTGCGCAGGCCGGTGTCGCGGAAGTAGCCGTCGAGCACCTGCTCGATGTTCTGCAGGTTCACCTGCACTTCCTGGCCGACCTGGAAGACGAGCAGCTTCTCCTGGGCGCGTCGCGTCATCGCGTCGAGCAACCCCCCCTCGATGGCAGCCATCGCAGGCAGCGGCTCGCCCGCCATGGCGGCGCGAACGCGATCGGTGATGGTCTTCGCCTGGCCCGGGAAATCGGCCCCGAGCCGGAAGTAATTCTCCAGGGCGGATTCGAAGAACAGGAGTGCCGTCGCGACCTCGAGCGCCTGCGCTTCCGAGGGCGGGATCGCGCGCGCCTTGAGCGCGGGGGCCACGTCGTTCAACCGGGCGAGCGCGGCCAGGATGTACAGGTTCGGCAACCTGCTCGCGCGGCTGGCGAGGACCTGGGCCTGCTTGCCGAAGAGCTCGAGGGCGGCACGGTTGCCGGAGGTGTACTTGAGCCAGGTGTCCTTTTGCTGCGCGGTGAGCTCGCGCAATTCGCGCAGCAGCGCGGTGAGCTCTTCGTCGTCCGTGCCGCGGATGGACTCCGGCACGGTGACGAGGCGCTCGAGGCCGTAGGCCTCCTTGAGCTGTGCGATACGCTCGGAAACGTTGCCGGAGCGGGCGATGGCGAGCAGAAGGTCGCGGAAGACGCGCTCGCCGACCTTGCCCGCGCCATCGATCAGCTGCTTGACCTGTTGATCCACCTTGGCGAAAAGCGGCTTGGTCGCGGCGCTCGCCCGCAGCCCTCCGAGAGCGAGGGCTTCGAAGAAGGCGCTGGCGGCCGTCCAGAACGGGCGGCTGGGCATCGTCGCCTGCAGCGATTCGATGGCGTTCACCGCAGAGTGCATCTGCCGCAGGCCCTCCGCGTTGTCGCCCCCCTTGAGCATCTTGAGCAGGCCCTGCTGGTAAGTCGCGCGCTGCCGCTGCAGCGCCTTCACGAGCACTGCGTCGTCGAGCGCCTCGCCGGGCGCCGCCCCGGGCGTCTTGATGGCGAGGTCCGGGAAGAAGAGGTCTCCTTCGTTCGCGTCCGCGCCGCCGCGCGCGCGGTTGACTTCCAGGTAAGGGGCCAGCAGGCGCATCGGGAAGTCCGGCTCGCCCGCGAGCAGCGAGTCCAGGTAGGCCGAAAGGGCCGCGATGCCCTTCTTGGCCGCCGCGACCTCGCCGGGCAGCCGGGTGTCGTCGCTTCCCTCGAGGTAGGCGACCAGCTTTTCGAGCTCCTCGTTGAAGCGGGTGGCGGCTCCCAGTCCGACCATGGCGAGCGCGCCCGTGGCCTGGTGCAGGTGCGTGAGGATGTACTTGACCGGCGCACGCTCTGCGGGGGCGGCGACCAGCTTGTCGAGGTTCTCGCGCGCCTGGTTGAGGGAGTGGTCGATCTCGGTCTTGACCCAGGAAAGGGGACCGAGGTCGAGTTGCTTGGGGTTCGCCACCATGTTTTCGCTCTGTCCCGCTAGAGCTTGAAGCCCGCTACCGAGCTCTTGAGCTCTTGCGCCACCGCCGCGAGGTCGCGGATCGAGCCCGCCGCCTGCTGCGTGCCGCGAGTGGTCTGCCGCGTGATCTCGAGGATGTCCTGCATGTTCTGGGCGACCTTGGTGGTGGCTGAGGCCTGGGTCTGCGTGGCCGTGGAGATCGTCTGGATCAGCTGCGCGAGGTTCTTTGTCACGAAGTCGATTTCGGACAGGGCCTGGCCGGCGGCGTCGGAGAGCTTGGCACCCTCGACCACGCCGGTCGTCGATTTTTCCATGGCCGCGACCGCGTCCTGGGTGTCCGCCTGAATGGTCTTCACGATCGCGCCGATCTGCTTGGTCGCCTCGCCCGAGCGTTCGGCCAGCCGCTGCACCTCTTCGGCCACCACCGAGAAGCCGCGGCCCGCTTCACCGGCCGAGGCGGCCTGGATGGCGGCGTTCAACGCGAGCACGTTCGTCTGCTCGGTGATGTCGGAGATGAGCTCCACGATCTCGCCGATCTCCTGCGAGCTCTCGCCCAGGCGCTTGATCCGCTTCGAGGTCTCCTGGATCTGCTCGCGGATGTCGTTCATGCCCGAGATCGAGTTCTCCACCGCCGCGCGGCCCTTGTCGGCGGCCGCGAGCGAGCGTTGCGCGACCCGCGCCCCCTCCTCGGCAGTGGACGACACCTCGGAGATCGACCGCGAGACCTGCAACACCTGCGCAGTCGTGTCCTCGATCTCCTTGGACTGGCGCTCCGCGGCGCCGAGGAGCTCGGCCGAAACCGCCTGCGCCTGGGCGGTCTTCTGCGTCACCTGGATGGCCGCGTTGTTCACGCCGGCCACCAGGTTCCTCAGCTCGTCGATCGTGTAGTTCATCGAGTCGGCGATGGCGCCCGTGATGTCCTCGGTCACCTGGGCGCGCACCGTGAGGTCGCCGTCGGCGAGGTCGCCCATCTCGTTCAGCAACCGCAGGATCGCCTCCTGGTTGCGCTTGTTCTCGCTCTCGGCCACCGCGGCGCTGCGGCGGGTATCGGCGAGGAACACCAGGGCCATGAGCACCAACACCCCAAGCAGCAGGGCCGAGGCGACCGCGATCGCCACGATCGTCGCGTTGGATTTCTCCGCCTGCAGCGCCTCCTGCAAACGTCCAACGGCCGCCTGCAGCTGCTCGCTTGCGGCCACCAGCTGCGCACCGGCCTGCCGTGCCGTCACGAGCTTCTGCAGCTCGCGAAGGATCGGTCCCACGTTCTGCTCGAAGGCGCCGAACTGCTTCTTGAGCTCGGCGAGCTTGGCGCGGGTCTCCGAATCTCGGATCGGCACGATGCCCAGCGGCTCGCTTCCCGATTCGAGCGCGGCGGCGAGGGCGCGCAGGTCATTGGTGTCCTTTCCGATGAGGAACGGCACTTCGGGATCGATCACCTCGGAACCGAGGATCTCCGCAGAACCCCGTCCCAGGCGCTCGGCGAGGAACGTGATGCGGTTGGCGCGCAGGACCTGGCTCGGGGGCGAGCCCGACTGGGCCATGAGGCCGGTCAGCTCCTGCGAGAGCGTGGCCATCTCTTCCGAGCCCACCCGGATTTGCGCGATGTTCTGGGCGAGCGACACGAGGTCGGCGCGCGCCGCGAGGATCGAGGAGGCCGCGGCCGAGCTTTCCGGCCAGCGCTGGTTCAGCTCGTCCAGGCGGCTCTTCAGCTCTTCGGTCGTGGCGGCGGGGGGAACCGTCTGGTTGAAGGCGAAGCCGCCCTTGCCGAGGATGCCGAGGAAGTTGGCAAACTCGTCGCGGCTGTCCTGCACCTGCGGAAACGCCGTCGCCTGCCCGCGCGCCGCGATGCCCGCCGCCTTGGCAAGGCGCTGCGTGTGGTATTGCATCTGGGATGCGATGGTGATGTAGGTCGCGTTGATCGAGCGGGCATTCACGTCGATGAACACGAGCCCCGCGACCACCGCGATCAACAGCAGCGCGAGGGTACCCAGCACCTGGAGCTGGGCGATGATGGGCCGGCCGCCGATGACGGGCAGGCGGAAGCGCTCCATCCCCAATGCCTTTTGCGACTCGACCGCCGCTGCGGCCCGGGCGGCCTGGCGCACGGCTTGCCCCTGCGCCTGCAGGTTGGCCTGCGTCGAGGGCGCGCCTCGCGGCGGCGCCTTCGCCTTGGGTTCGTTGCCGCCCAGCTTGTTGAGGAAATCCCCGAACGAGGATGATGACTTGGACTTCGCCTGAACTTTAGCCATGTCGCCGTTTCTCCTAGGCACCCACTTCGAGGAAACGCTGCTCGCGCGCGAGCACGGGCAGGTCGAGCTCGAGCCAGCGTGTTCCGCCGGCATCGGTGTAAGCCGCCGCGACCCAGGGGGCTGCGCCCACAGGTCGCGCCGCCGCGTTGAAGTGTTCCGGGTTGCGCAGGCCGAGCATGCGCGACACGAGCAATCCGGCACCGGGCACGAGGCGCTCGGATACCAGGATCACGCGACGCTCGACGCCCGGGGGCGTGGTCTCGCGTCCCTGGTAGGCCGAGAAGTCGACGATGCTGTGCAGGTTGCCGCGGACATTGGCGACCCCGCGGAACCACGAATGGGTGCGCGGCACGGGCACCATCGGCGGCACCGGGATCACCTCGGTCACCTGGTGCAGCGCCACAAACCAGTTCTCGGAACCCACCTGGAAGCCGAGCTTCGATGCGAGCGCGGCATGGGTCGATGCCGTGCGCAGCCGCTCCATGACGGAGAGCTGGAATTCGCGCAGGCCGGTTCTTCGCGCCACTCGTCGTCCTTCGCCTCAGCCCAGGGCCTTGATCTTCTCGATCAGCTCGCCCTCGTTCACCGGCTTGGTGACGTAGTCCTTCGCGCCCTGGCGCAGGCCCCAGATCTTGTCGGTCTCCTGGTCCTTGGTGGTGCAGATGATGACCGGAATGTGCTTGGTCTTCTCGTCGCGCGTGATGGCGCGCGTGGCCTGGAAGCCGTTCAGGCCCGGCATCACCACGTCCATGAGGATCAGGTCCGGCTGCTCGGTCTTGGCCCGCTCGACGGCCTGCTCGCCGCTGTCGACCAGGACCACGTCGAAACCCTTCTTCTTGAGAAGGCCGTCCATGAAGGCGCGCTCGGTCGGCGAATCGTCCACCACCATGATTTTCTTGATCGGCATCGCGTGCTCCGTCTCGTGGCTTGGTTCTTGGTTATGCCTTGGCCGTGAGGTGGGACTCCACGGCACGTAGCAGGCTTTCCTTGGTGAAGGGCTTGGTGAGGTACTCGTCGGAGCCCACCATGCGGCCGCGCGCGCGGTCGAAGAGACTGTCCTTCGAGGAGAGCATGATCACGGGCGTGGCCTTGTGCTTGCCGCTCTTCTTGATCAGGGCGCACGTCTGGTAGCCGTCCAGGCGCGGCATCATGATGTCCACGAAGATCAAATCGGGCTGGTGGTCGGCGATCTTGGCGAGGGCATCGAAGCCGTTCTCCGCGAGGATCACCTGGCAGCCCGCCTGCATGAGGAAGATCTCCGCCGAGCGCCGGATGGTGTTGCTGTCGTCGATCACCATCACCCGCACGCCGGTGAGGTTCTTGGAGTCCGCCACCGAATCCTCGTCGATGAGCCGGGGAATAGCGGCGCGGGGGCATGTCCGCCGCGAAGGTGGGCGAAGCACCCGGGCCGTTCCGGCGGCTCCCTGAGGCCGTCCGGCCGGCACTGCTACACGTTGATCAGGTTATTCCTGTTGTCCTGCCGAAACAACCGCCAAGCTCCTCTTCCTCATGCCGTTTGGCAAGAAGGAATCAGAACTCGACCATCTCGAAATCTTCCTTGCGCGCGCCGCATTCGGGACAGCACCAGCCGGCCGGAATGTCCTCCCACCGCGTGCCCGGCGGGATGCCGTCGTCGGGCCATCCCTCGGCTTCGTCGTAAATGTAACCACAGGCGAGGCAACGCCAGGTTTTGTACGGCCGCGGTGCGGGCGCGCTCGAAGGCATGGTCGAATTCGGGGGTGGTTGTTAGAATGCGTGGGACGCGCGCGCACCTGAAAACGATGGTACCGACCCCCGGTTGGCGCGCGCAACCGAGGCCCGATTTCAAGTGTAACCCCTCGCGCCGCCTCGTGTTTTTCCCCGAATGAACGACGCCGTCCCCGCCCTTCCGGTAGTGCTCACGTTCGCCGCGTCCGATCCCACGAGCGGCGCCGGGTTGCAAGCCGACCTCCTCGCCCTTGCGAGCATGGGCTGCTATCCCCTCTCCGTGGTGACGGCGCTCACCGTCCAGGACACGGCCGGGGTCGAGTCGGTGCTGCCGATAGACCCGGATTGGGTCGCCGACCAGGCGCGTTGCGTGCTCGAGGACATGCCGGTGGCCGCTTTCAAGATGGGCATGCTCGGTTCTACCGAAATCGTGACCGTCGTGGCAGAGGTCGTTTCGGACTA
>CAMPHL010000105.1 GCA_946885905.1 uncultured Pseudomonadota bacterium
CATACGCGCTGCCGCGCGAGCTCGCACGCCGGCACGGGTTGCGGCGCTTCGGCTTCCACGGGCTCGCGCACCGGTCGATGTGGCTGCGCCTGGCGGCCTGGCGCCCCGATCTTGCCGCCTCCGGCCGCGTGGTCACGTTCCAGCTCGGATCGGGATGCTCGGTCGCGGCCATCGCCGGCGGCGCGCCGCTCGACACCTCGATGGGCTTCACGCCCCTCGAGGGCCTGGTCATGGCAACCCGGGCAGGCGTGCGAGCTCGCGCGGCAGCGCGTATGTCCGCGCGCTCTCGGGTAGGGCCGCGAAGAACGCGCTGTCGAACACGGCAAGCTGCGGCACGCCGCCGCCGAGCACTTCCCGCGCCGCGCGAATGCCCGCGAGCGCAGGGGCGTTGTGCAGCGGCGCGAGCGCCACGACCGCCGCCAGCTGCGCCTCCGCGGCCGCGTCCAGGCGGATCGTGCCGCGATGGCGCTCGCCTCCGTGGACGACGCGATGGACCGCCACCCCGATCGGCGCGCTCGCCTTCGCGACGAAGTCGCGCAACGCCGCCACGACCTCGGTCCCCTCGACGCGATGGGCCGCCATACGCTGGCGGGCAGCCGCATCGAAGAGGTCGAGCCGCACGGACGAGCTGCCGCAATTCACGGTGAGGATCGTCATCCTCGCCCCTCCCGGCGCAGCGCGCGGTCCGCGATCTTGCGCAGCTCGCTCGCCCAGAGCACCGCGCTCGCCATTGCGATGCACACGATCCACTGGCCTGCGTCCATGGGGGTGGTGCCGAAGGCCGCATTCAGGAAGCTCGTGTGCACGACCGCCGCCTGGGCCAGCGCGGCAAGCGCTATCGCGGCCCACAGCCAGCGGTTCGAGAACATGCCGCGGAAGGCGCTCTCGCCCTCCGAGCGCGCATTCAAGGTGTTGAAGAGCTGCGCGAGCACCAGCACCGTGAAGCCCGCCGTGCGCGCGTTCTCGATGCTGCGATCGCCATGCAGGAATCCCCCCGGGAGGTACCAGTCGATCGTGAGGAGCGTCGCGAGCGCCATCACCAGCCCCGTGGCCAGTACCCCCACCCACATCCGCGCGTCGATCACGCGGTCGGTGGGCCGCCGCGGCTTGCGTGCCATCACGTCGCCCGTGGGCGGATCCATGCCCATGGCGATGGCCGGCCCCGAATCGGTCACCAGGTTGATCCAGAGGATCTGGGTGGCGAGCAGCGGCAGCACGACTCCCTCCGCGTTTTCCGCAAGGCCGATCGCCCCGGCGAAGACCACGCCCAGGAACACGGTGAGCACCTCGCCCATGTTGGACGAGAGCAGGTAGCGCAGGAACTTGCGGATATTGGAAAAGATCGCGCGCCCCTCGCGCACGGCCTGCACGATGGTGGCGAAGTTGTCGTCCGCGAGCACCATCCTGGCCGCCTGCCTGGCCACCTCGGTGCCCGTGATCCCCATGGCGATTCCGACGTCGGCCGACTTGAGCGCGGGAGCGTCGTTCACGCCATCGCCGGTCATGGCGACGATGTGGCCTTCGGCCTGCAGGGCGTCGACGATGCGCATCTTGTGGACAGGCGCCACGCGCGCATAAACGGAAACTCCGCGCACCGCCTCCCGAAAAGCGGCTTCGTCCATGCGGTCGAGGTCCGCGCCGGTGAGCGCCGCGGCGCCCTCCTCCACGATGCCCAGGTCGGCTGCGATGCGCGCCGCGGTGCGGGGATGATCGCCGGTGATCATGATCACCCGAATGCCGGCGCGGCGCGCCTCGGCGATGGCCACGGCCGCCTCCTCGCGCGGGGGATCGATGATGCCCACCACTCCGGCGAAGACCAGGCCGCGCTCGAGCGCCTCGCCCGCCGTGGCGCCCTCCTCGCGACCGAGGGGGCGATAGGCGACCGCCAGGGTGCGAAGCGCCTCGCCGGCGAGCTCATCGACTTCAGCCAGGATGCGCCGGCGATGGCGCGCGTCGAGCGCCACCACAGCCTCGCCTTCGCGCACGTGCGTGCAGCGCGCGAGGATCGCGTCCGGCGCGCCCTTGGTGACGACGATGCGCTCGTCGCCGTGCTCGTGGTCCACCTCGACGGAGGACATCATCCGGCGCTCGGCCGAGAACGGCACCTCGGCCACGCGCTCGAAGCGGCGCTCGCGGCGCTCGTGCACGCCGAGCTTGCGCTCGGCCACGAGGAAGGCGATCTCCGTAGGATCGCCGTGCGCCTCCCACTTGCCCTCGGTCTCGATGAGCCGCGCGTCGGAGGCGAGCGCGCCGCCGGAGAGCACGACGATGTGCTCGGCCAGCAGCTTGCCCTCCATCTCCGCGCCCTGTTCGGGCTGCACCGTGCCCTCGGGCGCATAGCCGACACCCGTCACGCGCGTTCCCCCCGAGGCCGTTCGCACCCGGCGGATGGTCATCTCCGAGCGGGTAAGCGTGCCGGTCTTGTCGGAGCAGATGACCGAGGCCGATCCCAGGGTCTCCACCGACGAGAGGTTCTTCACGATGGCGTTCTTGCGCGCCATGCGCTGCACGCCCAGGGCGAGCACGAGCGACAGGATCGCGGGCAGGCCCTCCGGGACCGCCGCCACCGCGAGCGACACCCCCAGGAGGAGTACGGGGACCACGTCGGCCGCGGTGCGGACTTCCGAGACGGCGAGCACCGTGGCCACCACCACCGCGGCGATGCCGACCACCGCAAGGCCCAGCATCCGGCCGATGCGCGCGACCTCGCGTTGCAGCGGAGTGGGTTCTTCCCGCGCGCTCTCGAGCATGCGCGCGATCGAGCCCACCTCGGTGGCGGTGCCGGTCGCCGTGACGATCGCGCGTCCGCTGCCCTGCACGACCGCCGTCCCGCTGAACACCATGTCGAGGCGGTCGGCGACCGGCAGCACCGCGGCGAGCGTGCGTGGATCCTTCAGCACCGACTCGCTCTCCCCGGTGAGCGAGGCCTCCTGGACGCGCAGCGCCGCCGCCTCCACGAGGCGCGCATCGGCGGCCACGGCCTCGCCCTCGGCGAGCAGCAGGACGTCGCCCGGCACGAGCTGCACGCTCGGAACACGGGTGGCCGCTCCGTCCCGGAGCACGGTCGAGGCGGCCTGCGTAAGGCGCGACAGCGCGGCGACCGCATCCTCGGCGCGCGATTCCTGGACGAAGGCGAGGATCGCGTTGGCGAGCACGATGGCGGCGATCACGAGGGCATCGAGCGGCCACCCCTGGCGGCCTTCCAGCGCCCACGCCGCGAGCGACACCACGATCGCCACCCCGAGGAGGTAGACCAGGGGATCGCGGAACTGGGCGAGAAAGCGCCGCCAGGCGGCCGGACGCGGCGAGGCCGGAAGCTCGTTCGCACCATGCGAACGCAAGCGTCGCCGCGCTTCGGCCGACGCGAGGCCGGTACGAATATCGGTGCCCAGGATCCGCGCGAGCTCCCCGGTGGGAAGCACCGACGGATCCCCAGGCACGGCCGCGGCAACGCCGCTTACGGGCCCCGTCCCGGCTTCGCTGGTGTCCATCTCCATCCGGCAGCGCCGGCGAGCCAGCGTTTCATTCCAGCCCGACACCGCCCGGCGATCGACCGCGCCCGCGCGGCTACCTCAATTCCCGGCTCCATCCAGCATCCCCACCACCGGCCGCTGCGCCCCGGCCGGCAGCCGGTGTGCGATGCCCTTGTGGCAATCGATGCAGGTCTTCTCCTTGCGCGCGAGCGCGGTGGAGTGCTGCGCCGCCGCGCGCTGGCTCTGGCGCGTGAAGTCCATCGACTCGAAGTTGTGGCAGTTGCGGCACTCGAGCGAGTCGTTGGCCTTGAGCCGCGCCCATTCGTGCTGCGCGAGCTCCAGGCGCTTGGCCTCGAACTTCTCCTTGGTGCTGATCGTCCCGAAGATCTTGCCCCAGACCTCCTTTGAGGCCTGCATCTTGCGCGCGAGCTTGTCGGTCCAGTCGTGCGGCACGTGGCAATCGGGACAGGTGGCGCGCACGCCCGAACGATTGGCGTAATGGATGGTGGGCTTCAGCTCCTGGTAGACGTTGTTGTGCATCTCGTGGCAACCCACGCAGAAGGGCTCGCGGTTGGTCATCTCCATGGCGGTGTTGAAGCCGCCCCAGAAGACGATGCCGGCGACGAAGCCGCCGATGGTGAGGAAGCCCAGGCTGTAGTGCACGCTGGGCCGGCGCACCACCCCCAGCCAGTAGCGCAGCAACCCGGCCGCACGCCGGATCATTTGGCCTCGCCCCGGCGTCCGTCGGCCCCGCCGCCCTTGGAGGGTGGCGCCGGCGCGCGCTCGCGGGCCACGTCGTAGAAGTCCACGAAAGTGTTCTTCACCGGCACGCGAGCGTCGGTCTGCATCACGTGGCAGCCGGTGCAGAAATAACGCCGCGGCGAGATCTCGCCCAGCATGTTGCCGTCGCGGTCCTGGTAGTGGGTCACGCTCACCATCGGCGCCCCGCTCTCCTGGGTGCGCGCGCGGCCATGGCAGTCCATGCACTTGTTGAAGCGCAGGTCGACCTGGTAGTTGTCGATCTGGTGCGGGATGAGCGGCGGCTGCATCGGGTAGTTGCGCGTCTTCCTCTGGTCGTCGTTCACCACCTTCGGGAAGGGCGGGGGCACCGGCTCATCGGTGAGCGGAATGGGGCCGCGAAGCCCGTGCTGCAATCCCGGCGAGCTGGGGTTGTCGCGGGCCGTCTGCGCGACCACCGCGCCGGCTGCGACGACGAGGACGGCGGCGAGCAGGATCCTCATGCCTTCCCCCTTTCGGTGGCGGCCACCGGAACGATCTTCACCGCGCACTTCTTGAAGTCGGTCTGGCGCGAGATGGGATCGGTCGCGTCGAGGGTCACCTTGTTGATGAGCTGCGAGGCGTCGAACCACGGCACGAACACCAGTCCCTTGGGGCACTTCACGCGCCCGCGCGTTTCCACGCGCGTGCGGCACTCGCCGCGCCGCGACACGATCTTCACCTCGGCTCCGCGCCGCAAGCCGAGCTTCTGGGCATCGTCCGGATGCATGAAGCACACGGCGTTCGGGAACGAGCGGTGCAGCTCGGGCACCCGCGCGGTCATCGAGCCCGAGTGCCAGTGCTCGAGCACGCGCCCGGTCGAGAGCCAGAACGGGTATTCCTTGTCGGGGGACTCGGCCGCCGGCTCGTAGGGCACGGCGATGATGTTGGCGCGGTGGTCGGCGTTGCCGTAGAAATCCCAGCCGCTGCCCTTCTTCGCATACGGGTCGGTGCCTTCCTTGTAGCGCCAGCGCGTCTCCTTGCCGTCCACCACCGGCCAGCGCATCCCGCGCACCTTGTGGTACGTGTCGAAGGGCGCGAGGTCATGGCCGTGGCCGCGGCCGAACTGGGCGTACTCCTCGAAGAGGCCCTTCTGGATGTAGTAGCCGAACGCCTTGGCCTCGTGGTTCTCGTACCCGGCCTCGATCTGCGCGTTCGGGTACTTGTCGACCTGCCCGTTCCTGAACAGCAGGTCGTAGAGCGTCTTGCCCTTGTACTCGGGCTTCTTCGCGAGGAGCTCCGCCGGCCACACCTCGTCCACCTTGAAGCGCTTGGAGAATTCCACCAGCTGCCACAGGTCCGAGCGCGAATCGCCCGGGGCGGTCACGAGCTGGTGCCAGAAGTGCGTGCGCCGCTCGGCGTTGCCGTAGGCGCCCTCCTTCTCGACCCACATCGCGGTGGGGAGCACCAGGTCCGCGGCCTGCGCGGTGATCGTGGGATAGGCATCGGAGACCACGATGAAGTTGTCCGGGTTGCGAAAGCCCGGATACGTCTCCTCGTTCATGTTGGGGCCGGCCTGCATGTTGTTGTTGACCTGCACCCAGTACCAGTTGATCTTGCCGTCCTTGAGATGCCGGCTCTGCAGCACCGCGTGCGCGCCGGGCGTGGGCACGATGGTCCCGTCGGGCAGCTTCCAGATCTTCTCCGCGATGGCGCGGTGCTTGGGGTCCGTGACCACGTAATCCGCGGGCAGCCGGTGCGCGAAGGTTCCGACCTCGCGCGCGGTGCCGCACGCCGAAGGCTGGCCCGTGAGCGAGAAGGGAGAGTTGCCCGGGGTGGAGATCTTCCCCGTGAGCAAGTGGATGTTGTAGACCAGGTTGTTCGCCCACACCCCGCGCGTGTGCTGGTTGAAGCCCATGGTCCAGAAGGACATCACCTTCACCTTGGGATCGGCGTAGAGCTCGGCGAGCGCCTTCAGCTTGTCCTGCGGCACGCCCGAGAGCTTCGAGACGTACTCCGCGGTGTAGGGCTTCACGAACGCCTTGTACTGCTCGAAAGTCATGGGATCGAGGTGGGTCGCCTTGCCCGCGTTCTTGGCGTTCTTCTCCAGCGGGTGCTCGGGCCGGAGGCCATAACCGATGTCCTGCATGCCCGACTTGAAGGTGACGTGCTTGTTGACGAAGTCGCCGTTCACCTTGTTGTTGGTGATGATGTAGTTGGCGATGTAGTTGAGGATCGCCAGGTCGGTCTGCGGGTGGAAGATGATCGGCACGTCCGCCAGGTCGTAGCAGCGGTGCTCGAAGACCGACAGCACCGCCACCTTCACGTGCGGGTTGGACAGGCGCCGGTCGGTCACGCGCGTCCAGAGGATCGGGTGCATCTCGGCCATGTTCGAGCCCCACAACACGAAGGCATCCGCGGCCTCGATGTCGTCGTAGCAGCCCATGGGCTCGTCCATCCCGAAGGTGCGCATGAAGCCCTGCACGGCGGAGGCCATGCAGTGGCGCGCGTTGGGGTCGATGTTGTTCGAGCGGAAACCGGCCTTCATGAGCTTGTTGGCGGCGTAGCCCTCCCACACCGTCCACTGCCCCGAGCCGAACATGCCGAGCCCGGTCGGGCCCTTCGCCTTGAGCACCGCCCTGGCCTTCTCGGCCATGATGTCGAAGGCCTGGTCCCAGGTGATCGGCGTGAACGTGCCTTCCTTGTGGTACTTGCCGTCCTTCATGCGCAGCATCGGCTTGGTGAGCCGGTCCTCGCCGTACATGATCTTGGACAGGAAGTAGCCCTTCACGCAGTTCAGGCCCCGGTTCACCTCGGCCTGCGGGTCGCCGTGCGTGGCGATCACGCGGTTGTTCTTCACCGCCACGGTCACGCCGCAGCCCGTGCCGCAGAAGCGGCAGGGCGCCTTGTGCCACTTGATGCCGGACTTCGATGCGTCCGTGACGACGTTCGAGCCCTGCGCCTGGGCCATGCCGGCCGCGGCGGCGCCCACCGACACGGCGGTGGCCCGGATGAAATCGCGGCGCGTGAGGTAGACCTGGCTTGCGGCTGCGATGGGGATGCTTTTCTTCATGGGGACTCCTGCATTTCGGCTTCGGATTCGGCGTGCTGGTAGGCGAGGTGCACGGCGAGGACGCCTTCGAGACCGCGGATGGCCTCCATCGCGTCGAGCACCCG
Organism: uncultured Pseudomonadota bacterium; assembly: GCA_946885905.1. Next base: position 7,368 of record CAMPHL010000105.1, read on the forward strand.
CCCGGACGTCGTCGCCTCGACCAGGACGACCAGCCGGCCACGATCGTCGCGCCGGGCCACCTCGGCGATGCCGGTCGCGGCGATCGCGCGCTCGATGGCATCGGCGGCCTCGGGCCTTGCGTACGCGACGAAGCTCGCGATGTGGACTTCGCTCATGAGGTCGGGGGACCGGCGAAGACCTGGTAGATCCAGACCGCGAGGCCGTAGGTCGCGATGATGATCCCGGCCAGGGCCGGCGCCATCACCACGGTAAGGAAGAGAAAGGCCTTGAGCTCTGATTTCTTTTCGTCGGGCGGGGCGGGCATGGGCGCGGCGCT
>CAMPHL010000106.1 GCA_946885905.1 uncultured Pseudomonadota bacterium
GGGGTCACGTGGCCTCTCCCTCGCGAATCGGGATCGGCCGGCCGTCGCGCCGTGCCACCGTCGGCCCGACACGGTCTTCGATGTAGCGGCGCAACTGCGGCAGGCCACCGAAGAGGAAGTACGCTTCCGCCGCGACGAAGAGCGGCCCGATGAGAAGCTGCTTCACGTCATCGAAGAACGCGGGCTTCATGCCCTCGAACCGGTGGCCCACGAACTGGATGGCCCAGCCCACGACGAAGATCGCGGCGGCGATCCCGAGCGATGCGCCGGTGCCGGTGCGATGGGTGATCTCGCTCGCCGCGGCGCACATGAGGAAGAGCACCACGGCCATGGTGAGCCCGAGCGTGAGGTCGAGCTTGATGTAGTAGATGCAGGCCGCGATCGAAGCGAGGGCTGCGAGCGTGAGGACCACGGGTCCCGCCGGAATGCCGACCACGGCGAGGGCCAGCACGACCGAGAACACGATCATCGGGACTCCGACGAAATGCGTGGCGATGTTGCGGCGGTCGCGGTGGTAGGCGGCGTACTGCGTGAGGTTCTGCTCGATGCTGGTCATGGCCGATCCCCGGCTTTCAGGCGCGGCTCCATTCTATCGGCTCGGAAAGCCAGCGCGGGTCGAGCTCGGGCAGCGGCGCGGAGGGATCGGCGAGGCAACGCTCGATGGCAGCCAGCGCGGCGCGGTCGCGAGCCATGTCGAGCCACAGGGCGAATTCCTCCCCCTCGCGGTTCCACCACAGCTTCACCCGGCCGCCCGACTCGATGCGGGCGAGCTGCGCGGGAAAGCGGCGCAGGCGCTGCAGGTCGGCCCGGCGGCGCAAGCCGCGCAGCGGGTCCGCCGGGATGAACTCCTTCAGGCGCTGCTGGAATTCGGGGTAGAGCGCGTCGACCGTGGCCTGGGCCTTCAGCCGCCGCTCGTCGCTGCCCTCGAAGGACACTTCTCCGTGATGGCGCACGAACACGTCCGCGGCGATCACGTGGCGGAAGCCCGCGCGCGCGGCCCGCATGCAGAAGTCGACCTCCTCGCCGTACCCGGCCCCATAGCGTTCGTAGTCGAACATTCCGACGCGGTCGAGGCAGCGGCGCGTGATGTACATGCAGAACCCCACCGCGGTGAGTATGTCGGCCGCGCGGCCTTCGTTGGCCGCCGCGAAGGCCGCGTCCAGGCTCGCCGTGGACTCTCCCGGCGGCAAGGCATTCGCGGCGAGCGTGCGCGGGTAGCTGCAGATGGTCGCGTTGTTCGAGAACGGCGTGATCGTGCCGATCGAGCGGTCGCGATGTACGCAGGCGCGCAACCGGTCGAGCCATCCCGGCGCGACCTCGGTGTCGCTGTTGAGGAGCACGACATCGCGGTCCGGGTGCAGCGCCATGCCCTCGTTCGCGGTCGCGACGAAACCTACGTTCGCGGAATGGCTCACGAGCGTGATGCGCGCATCGGCGGCCAGTCGCGCGAGCCAAGGCGCCATTTCCGGCTCGGGGCTGCGGTCGTCGATCACGACCACGTCGAAGTCGGCGGCGGCGCGCGATGCGAGCACGCTCTCGATGCAGGCGCGCGTCTCGGCCAGGCCGCGGTAGACGGGGATGACGACGTCGACGGTTTCCCGGGTGCGGCCGGGGCCCGCCCCGGGGTGGGTTTGTTGGCTTGGCAAGGTTGCGATTTTCTCACGCGCCCGGGTTATCCTTTTTCTACCCGAATGGAAGCGAGGAATGGCTTTGGGCATCAGGGAATGGATTGCTGGCTTGGGCAAGAAGGCGGATGGATCGGCGCAGCGGGTGCTGGACGACGCTCAGCGCGCCTTCTGGGATGCCAATGGCTTCCTGGGCCTGCGCGGCTTCATGACCCCGGAGGAAATCGCCTCTGTTCGCGCGGTGGTGGACGACGAATGGACACGCGCGCCGGGCAACGACCATGAGGTGGACGTGAATTCAGGTCCGTATGCGGGGCGCGCATACAAGATGTACGAGGTGGATCCGAGCGCTCGAGGCGAGTGTTACAAGCTGAACAACCTGTTCGGCCGCCGTGCCGAGATCCGCCGCGTGGCGCTCACGCCGCGTCTCAAGCAGGCGTGCGCGGAGCTCCTTGAAGGCGAGCCGCTCATCTGCAACTCGCTCAATTTCGAACGGGGCAGCCAACAGGAGTACCACATCGATACCTGGTACATGCCGCCCCCGGTGGAAGGCCGCATGGTGGTTGCATCGATAGCGATCGACGACGTCGACGCGGGCAATGGCCCCGTGGCCTACTACGCGGGCAGCCACAAGATCCCGCCGTACCGCTTTTCCGATGGCCGCCTGAACGAGATCCCCTCCGAAAAGCCGGATTGCCGCGCTTACCTCGACCGCGAGATTGCCGCCCGCGGGCTGCAAGAACAGGAGTTCCACGGGAAGAGCGGCGACGTGCTGCTGTGGCACGCGCAGCTGCTGCATGCGGGGCGCCCCATCCGCGAGATCGACCGCACCCGCTCGAGCCTCGTGGTCCACTACTGGCGCCGGCAGGATCTACCTCGCGGGCACGTGCGCATCGACCCGGCGGCGGGCTGCTACCTGGCGCACACGCTGCGCGGGGAGATCAGGTATTAGCGCGCTGAACGACGGCTGAGGCCATCACTTCAATCCGGCCGTGACTCACTGTGGACGCTGGTGGGTGTACCCGGAGCCTGCGCATCTCGTCACCCAGTGCAGTTTTGGCCGCGCTGTAGCGCGGCGGGCATGTAGCCAGGCGCCTCGATCACCAAACACAGTTTTTTGGCAGCGCGGCGGGCCTGCGCCTCGGACTCATAGCTGCCTTTCCATTGGAAACCGCTGAGAAGGAGATCGGATCGGCCTGTCCGTATCGCCATGTCGGTACGCCCGACGATCGCCAATGAAGTTGACCGCGGAACCTCTGGCGCAGAGGCGGTAAAGCTTCTGCCGCGAACGGTGGCCGGCACCTCGGTCCATCCATCAACTACGACCTCCGCTCCGTTCACTCTTACCGACTCGATCATCCCCGCAGTCCGTGCCGCCTGGACGGGCTCCAGCGACGTCCGCAACTGCGTGGCGAACACAGGCACGTCACGGACGTGATAGATCCCGTGCTGTTCAGCCTCCGCCAAAAGCCGCCTGGCGACTTCGGGGTACGGGTAGTAGACGCCGACGTACGGCTCGACAACCGCCGCGGGCGAATCGGGCAACGGACTAACCAACAGCCTTCCTTGGAACGCGTGCATCGAGGCGTGCGGCCATATTGCCCAGGACACGATGAGTGAGCCCATTGCGCACGCCGTCAAGGCTCGCCACGAGGCGCCTGCGCCCCACCCACGCTGCGCAGCCAGGAGCAGCAGCGCGACGGCAACGAGGCAACTGGAGTTTATGGCGTAGCGCGAGGCCCAATGGACTCCGAGCCCTACCCGAGCCACTGCCGCTGCAGCGGCCGACAAAAGAATGAAGGCCACGAAAGTCGCGAGGGTCGGGCGGTCACGCAGGTAACCACGGCCGGCAAGGGAGGCCAGCAAGCCCAGCAAGGCGATGCCGAAAACGGTGGCTGGCCAGCGCCCCGGCGCTATCGCGCCTACGTGCATGACAAAGAGCTGCGCCGCGACGAGCGGTTGGTTCAAAGCGTCGAACGGCGAGCCGTGCTGCGCCGGGGTCTGGTAGCCGATCGAGTACAGCAGGCAAACGATGCAGCCGGCAGCTCCGTAAAGGGCGGCGCGCGGCTTCAAATCGCCGACAAAGCATGCGATCGCCGCAAGCAGAAGGGCGAGCAGTCCGTTCCCCTGGGATCCTGCTGCGAGCAGTCCAAATGCCAGGCCCAGGGTGGCGTTGCCACGACCTGGCCGCAGGGCGAAATGAAAAGTAGCGAACGCGAATGCGAGGACGCCCAAGTTGGACCAAGCGCCCATCGCCAGGGTGGCGCTTTCGAAATAGGACAACTGGCAAACCGCGAATGCGGCGGCGGCCAACATCGGAGGGCCAACTCGGCCACGGACCTGTGCCCACAACAGCATCAGGATTGCGCCCAGGGCCAGGTTGCCCAGCAAGGCAAGCCACCAGAAATCGATGCTGCCGCCGACTTTGGCCATGATCCACGCGGCCGCCCGGGTGAGCACGATGCGATGTTCGTTGTGGGGCCAAACCAGCGCATTCCACCACTCGGCGAACGAGCCTGCATCCAGCAGCCGCATCGTCCCGCCAATGAGCGCGTCGTAGTCGTCTTGCCTGGGGGCGTTGAACCACAGGCGACTCGACAGCGCGAGGAAGGCAAGGAACGGCAGCGCGAGCCAGGCGAGCTCGCCCGCGTTCGCCTTGACCTTGCTAGCTTCCAGTGGCACGACCCTTTGTACGAGGCATGTAAGTCCTTCCGGCCCATGCGAGCGACCTATCGTGCTCGCTTAGAATCGACGCACCTGCGACGCCGGGCTTTGGATCACTACGGCCGTCGCGCCTTCCGTGTTGTCGGGATCACAGGATCACCCATGCGCGTTGCTGCTTCGACCTTGGCAATCTCCGCTTCTCTTCTGGCTGCGCTGCCTTCTGTCGCCCAATTCACATTGGAGCCGCAGAATCCGCGCGTGCATGAGACGGTCTATGTTCGCGCCACTCCCGGCAGGGACGGATGCGACAGTGTCGTGTCCAAGGATTTCACCGTATCCATGGCGAACAACCGGATCACGGCGGTAATGCCCGTCGTGCCAGCGACGGTTTGCTTTGCGACACCCCCAGCAGCCCAGCCCGTGCACCTGGCGATCGGCCAGTTGCCGCCAGGCGCTTACGAAATCGAGGTGATCGTTGCGCTGACGACCGGCCAAAGCACCTCTCTGGGCACGAAGAGCTTTACCGTTCAGCCGCGTGTGCAAGGTGATCCTGTGGCGAACTACACCGACCTGTGGTGGAACCCGTTGGAATCCGGCTGGGGACTGAACATAGTGCATCACCCCGGTAACCGGGTGTTCGCAACCTGGTTCACCTACGACGCCGAGGGAAGGCCAATCTGGTATGTGGTACCCGAAGGTACTTGGATCTCGCCCGACGCAGGCCCGAACGGCGCCAACCACTCGGCAAGGCAATGGTTCAACGGGCTCGTATACCGTACGAGCGGCCCCCCCGCGGGTGCGATTGATCCGGCGCGCGTAACCGCCCAATTAGTGGGGACGGCGCAGTTTCAATTCTACGAGTGGGACAGAATGAACGCGGTGCTTACCATCGACGGCCGGACGTCCCGGAAAAGCTTCCAGCGCCAACCGTTCTGAAGCTCAGCCCGGGCCGCTCGTATCCTCGGTGATGGTGAACTCGCCGAAGGAGGGCGCGCCGGGGCGCGAAGGCGCCGAGCCCATCGACTTCGCCTTGTCGGTCATGGTCGGCATGATCCCCGAGTTGCCGAGCAGCAGGCCCAGGTTCGTGGCCGAGTCGGCGTTCGCGAGCGCTTCGTCGGTGGAGATCTTGTTCGCGCGCACCAGGCGGAAGAGGTCCTGCTCGAAGGTCTGCGAGCCGGGCGACATCGACTTCTCCATCGCCTCCTTGATCTCGGTGATCTCGCCCTTCTCGATCAGCTCCTGGATGTTGCGGGTGTTGAGCAGCACTTCCATCGCGGGCGTGCGCTTGCCGTCGACGGTCTTGATGAGGCGCTGGGAGATCACGGCCTTGAGCGAGACCGAAAGATCCTGCAGGAGCATCGGGCGCACTTCGAGCGGGAAGAAGCTGATCACGCGGTTCATGGCCTGGTAGGCGTTGTTGGCGTGCAGGGTCGCGAGGCAGAGGTGCCCGGAGAGCGCGTAGGTGAGGGCCATGCGCATCGTCTCGAGGTCGCGGATCTCGCCGATCAGGATGATGTCCGGGGCCTGCCGCATGGCGTTGCGCAGCGCGTCGTGGAAGGTCCTGGTGTCGTTGCCCACCTCGCGCTGGTTGATGAGGCACTTCTTCGGCGTGAAGACGTACTCGACCGGGTCCTCCATCGTGAGGATGTGCCCGGGTGCGGCCGAGTTGCGGAAGTCGATCATCGAGGCGAGCGTGGTCGACTTGCCCGAGCCCGTGGCGCCCACCACGAGGATGAGGCCGCGCTTTTCCATGATGAGCGTGGAGAGCACGTGCGGGAGGTTCAGGTCGGCCATCTTCGGGATGTCGGCGGTGATGTAGCGGATCACGCTGCCGACCGAGCCCTTCTGCCAGAACATGTTGACGCGGAAGTTGCCCAGGCCAGGCATGGGCTTGGAGAAGTTGAGCTCCAGCTCCTTGTCGAGGGTCTCGGCCTGGGCGGGCGTGAGCATCTCGTAGCAGATCTTCTTGGCCTGCTCGGCGTCCATCGCCTGCGGATTCACCGGCATGATCACGCCCTGGATCTTGATGCTGATCGGCGAGCCGGCGGAGATGAAGATGTCGGAGGCCTTCTTTTCCGCCATCAGCTGCAGGAGTTTTTCGATGAACATTAGTCGCCCCTCAGGAGCTCGTTGATCCCCGTTTTCGCACGGGTCTTGGCGTCGACCTGCTTGATGATGACGGCGCAATAAAGACTATACCGGCCATCACCCCCCGGCAAGTTGCCCGACACGACTACGGAACCGGGCGGAATCCGGCCATAGGAGACCTCGCCCGTCATGCGGTTGTAGATCTTGGTGCTCTGGCCGATGTAGACCCCCATCGAGATGACCGAGCCTTCGCCCACGACCACCCCTTCGACGATCTCGCTGCGGGCGCCGATGAAGCAGTTGTCCTCGATGATCGTGGGGGAAGCCTGCAGGGGCTCGAGCACGCCGCCGATGCCCGCGCCGCCCGACAGGTGCACGTTCTTGCCGATCTGCGCGCAGGAGCCCACCGTGGCCCAGGTGTCCACCATGGTGCCCTCATCGACGTAGGCGCCGATATTCACGTACGAAGGCATGAGGATCGCGTTTTTCGCGATATAGGCACCCCGCCGCGCCATAGCGGGCGGCACGACGCGGAACCCGCCTTTGTCGAAGTCGAAGTCGTTGAACTTCGCGAACTTCGAATCGAGCTTGTCGTAGTAGTGCGTGTAGCCGCCCTGCATGATCTCGGCTTCGCGCAGGCGGAAGGAGAGCAGGACCGCCTTCTTGATCCACTCGTTCACGGCCCACTCGGAGCCCTTCTTCTCGGCCACGCGCAGCCGGCCGGAATTCAGGCCCGCGATGACCTCACCCACGGCGGAGCGCACTTCGGGCGAGGCGGAGGAGGGATTGATCTCGGCGCGGCGCTCGAAGGAGCGCTCGATCACCTGCCGGATTGCATCCACGTCGATTCGGTCGTTCATCGCGCGATTCTACCGTGCGGCCTCGACCGCGAAGACGTGCACCTCGATGCCGGAGACGGAGACCACCTGCTCCCGGAGCCGGTGCGGGAACGCCGGGTCCAGGCGCGCACGCGCCGCGGCGGTGAGCAGCACCTCGCCCGACTCGGCCACGTCCTCGCCCAGCTTGCAGGCGACGTTCACCGTGTCGCCGTAGCAGTCGGCGCCGTCGATGAGGAGGACGCGGCCGTCCCGCACGAGGAGGTTCGCCGGTTTGATGTCCCGGTGGGCCAAGCCCGCGTCCCACAGCCGTCGCACGAGGGTCAGTCCCTGGTCGATGATCTCGTCGTCGATCTCGACCTCGGGGTCGCCGATCTCCTTCGCCCCGTCGAAGAACTCGGTGACGAGCAGGTACTCGCGGGTCGGCGT
>CAMPHL010000107.1 GCA_946885905.1 uncultured Pseudomonadota bacterium
GGGGAAAGGCGTGCTCGCGATCGACGTTCGTGGCCTCACGAAGAAATTCGGCCAAAAGACCGTGGTCGACCATTTCTCGATGCAAGTCCCGAAGGGCGCCATCTACGGCTTCCTCGGGCCCAACGGCAGCGGCAAGACCACGACCATCCGGATGATCTGCGGCCTGCTCACGCCCGACGGGGGCAGCGGCACGGTGCTCGGCCACGACATCTCCCGGGACTCCGAGCTCATCAAGCGCAAGGTGGGCTACATGACGCAGAAGTTCAGCCTCTACGAGGACCTCTCGATCGAGGAAAACCTCGACTTCGTCGCGCGCATGTACGACGTGCCCGACCGCAAGCGCCGCGTGGCCGACGCGCTCGACAACCTGGGCCTCGCCTCGCGCAGGAAGCAGCTGGCGGGCACGCTCTCGGGCGGCTGGAAGCAGCGCCTCGCGCTCGCCGCCTGCCTCATCCACGAGCCGAAGCTCCTGCTGCTGGACGAGCCCACCGCGGGCGTGGACCCGGGCGCGCGCCGCGACTTCTGGGACCACATCCATCACCTCGCGCATCAGGGCATCACGGTGCTGGTCAGTACGCACTACATGGACGAGGCCGAGCGCTGCCATGCCCTCGCCTACATCGCCTACGGCAAGCTCCTCGCGCACGGCACCATCCGCGAGGTGATCGACCAGGCGGGCTTGTCGACCTGGGAGGTCGAGGGGCCGGCGGTCATGGCGGTGGCCGAGGAGTTGCGCGACAAGCCCGGCGTCGAGATGGTGGCGCCCTTCGGCAACACGCTGCACGTGAGCGGCACGGACCGCGCCGCGCTCGCCGCGACGCTCGCGCCGATCGGCTCGCGCGAACGCCTGTCGACCCGTGAAGTCGCGCCCAGCCTCGAGGACGTCTTCATCCACCTGATGAGGGACCTGGGCGCCGCCGCCCGGCCCGGTGGGTGGCCCCCTTCCGAACCCTCGCCCGAGGGGCAAACGTTGTCCGGGTCGCATCGGCAAAGGACGTGACTGCGATGTTCAAGCTGCACCGGTTCCTGGCGGTATTGACGAAGGAATTCGTCCAGATGCGGCGCGACCGGCTCACCTTCGCGATGATGATCGGCGTGCCGATCATGCAGCTGGTGCTCTTCGGCTACGCCATCAACATGGACCCGAAGGGCCTGCCCGCCGCGGTGGTCGCCGCCGAGGCGAGCCCGTTCTCGCGTTCGCTGGTGCGCGCGCTCGAGAACACGGGCTACTACAAGGTGGTGGCACTGCCGCAGACGGTGGACGAGGCCGACACGCTCCTCGCGCGCGGGGAAGTCCAGTTCGTCCTGCACGTCCCCGAAGACTTCTCGAGGAAGCTGCAGCGCGGGGAGCGCGCCGTGGTGCTGGTGGAAGCCGACGCCACGGACCCGGCCGCGACCGGCAATGCGATCGCGGCGTTGAACCAGGTGAGCCTCACCGCCCTGGACCGCGACCTCACCGGCTCGCTCGCGCGGCTCAAGCCCGGCGAGCCCGCCTTCGAGATCCGGGTGCACCGCCGCTACAACCCGGAGGGGCTCACGCAGTACAACATCGTGCCCGGGCTCATGGGGGTCGTGCTCACCATGACGCTGGTCATGATGACCTCCATCGCCATGACCCGCGAGCGCGAGCGCGGCACCATGGAGAACCTGCTCGCGACCCCCGTGCGGCCGCTCGAAGTGATGCTGGGCAAGATCGTGCCCTACATCGTCGTGGGATACGTCCAGGTCGTCGTGATCCTCACCGCTGCCAGGTTCCTCTTCCAGGTGCCGATGGCGGGAAGCCTGCTGCTCCTGTCCACGGTGCTGGTGCTGTTCATAGCCGCCAACCTCGCCATCGGTTTCACCTTTTCCACGCTTGCGAGGAGCCAGATGCAGGCGCTGCAGATGACCATGTTCTTCTTCCTGCCCACGATCCGGCTCTCGGGCTTCATGTTCCCGTTCCGCGGCATGCCCGGATGGGCGCAGGTGTTGGGCGAGGTCCTCCCGAACACCCATTTCATGCGCATGGTGCGCGCCATCATGCTCAAGGGGGCGGGCGCGGCCGACATCATGCAGCACGTCTGGCCGCTCGCCCTGATCCTCGTGGTGGTCTCGACGGTCGCGCTCAAGCGCTACCAGCGCACCCTCGACTAGCTTTGCGTCGAATTCGAGAGGAAACCCCTTTGCTACAATTCGGCCTTTCCCGAGCGCCCGCGCGCGCCGGAGCGCACCCTACCCCACCGGCCATGAACTTCGACCAGGCCCGCTTCAACATGATCGAGCAGCAGATCCGCACCTGGGAGGTGCTCGATCCGGCCGTGCTCGACCTGCTCCACGCGGTGCGGCGCGAGGACTTCGTCCCGCCCGAGCACAAGGCGCTCGCGTTCGCCGACCTGGAGCTTCCGCTCGGGCACGGCGAGTCGATGATGCAGCCCAAGGTCGAGGCGCGCATCCTGCAGGAGTTGCAGCTGCAGCCGCACGAGACCGTGTACGAAGTCGGCACCGGCTCGGGCTACCTCACCGCGCTTCTCGCGCGCCGCGCGCGCCACGTGACGAGCGCGGAGATCCATCCGGAGCTCAAGGCGCGCGCGGCGGCCAACCTCGCCGCGGCCGGCATCGCCAACGTGACGCTGCTCGAGGCGGACAGCGCCCGGCGCCCCATCGCCGAGGGTGCCTACGACGCCATCGTGATCACCGGGTCGTTGCCGGTGCTGCCGCGCGCCTTCCTGGAGCAACTCGCGCCCGGCGGACGGCTCTTCGCCGTGCTGGGCGACCCGCCGGTGATGAAGGCTACGCTGATGCACCAGCCCACCCCCGGCACGCACCGGCACGTGGAGCTGTTCGAAACCCTCCTCAAACCCCTGGTGAACGCCCCACAGCCTTCCCGCTTCCGCTTCTAGGCGAATCCGCCGCGCGGCCGCGCCGCGTCATACCGAAGCCGGACCCTACAAGACCAAGGCCCCGATGAAAGCCCCCCGCTCCCTCCTAGCCGCCGTACTTGCCGCGGCATTGCCCGCCGCCGGCGCCGACCTGCTCTCCGTCTATCGCGACGCGCTCGTTTCCGATCCGGTCTACCAGGCGGCCCGCGCGCAGTACAACGCAACCGCCGAGCGCCTGCCGCAGGCGCGCGCCGGGTACCTGCCGTTCATCAACGCCAACCTCGGCATGACCCGCTTCTGGATCGACCGCGAGGGCGCGCCTTCCTTCGACTACACCTACAAGACTTACGGCGTCACGCTTTCGCAGCCGATCTTCCGGATGCAGAACTGGATCGCGATCTCGCAGGCGGAGAAGACGGTGCTGCAGGCCGCTGCCACCCTCTCGCAGGCGCAGCAGGACCTCACGATCCGAGCCTCGCAGGCTTACTTCGACGTGCTGCTCGCGCGCGACAACGTCGCGCTGTCCGAGTCGCAGAAGGCGGCGATCGACCAGCAGCTCGCGCAGGCCAAGCGCAACTTCGAGGTGGGCACCGCCACCATCGTCGATACCCTCGAGGCGCAGGCGCGCTACGACCAGGCGGTCGCCAAGGAGATCGCGGACAAGGTCGACCTGGAGGTGAAGCAGCGCATCCTCGCCGTGCTCCTGGGCAAGCTTCCCGACGGCCTGGTGCCGCTGCGCGAGCCGCTCCCGCTCGAGGCGCCGGTGCCCAACGACGCGGAGGCATGGGTCAAGTCGGCCGCCGATTCGAGCTTCACCGTGGCGGTCGCGCGCGCCAATTACGAGATCGCGAAGCAGGAAGTCGACCGCCAGCGCGCCGGCCACCTGCCGACGGTGGACCTCACGGGCTCGGCCACCCGCGTGGACGATCCGACCTCCGCCGTGCCCCCCATCGGGCCGATCACCAACGGCGGCTCGGTCGGCATCACGGTGCAGGTCCCGATCTTCGCCGGGGGACTCACGCAGTCGCGCGTGCGCGAGGCGGTGGCGCTGCGCGATCGCGCCGAGCAGGAGCTCGAGAATGCGCAGCGCACCGTGGCGCAAACGGTTCGCGCGGGCTTCCTGGTGGTCTCGAGCGGCATCTCGCAGGTGCGCGCCCTCGAGCAGGCGCTGGTCTCCACCCAGAGCCAGCTCGACTCCACGATCCTCGGCCGCGACGTGGGCGTGCGCACCAGCGTGGACGTACTGAACGCACAGCAGCAGGTATTCCAGACGCGCCGCGACCTGCAGCAGGCGCGCTACACCTTCCTCGTCAACACCTTGCGCCTGAAGGCGGCGACCGGCACGCTCACCGAGGCCGACGTCGAAGCCGTCAACCGAACCCTTGGCCGCGGTTGATCGAACCAAGGCAGTGCCCTGGCTTGGGTTTCCTTTACCGATCGAGCGCCGCGTCGAGACGCGCGAGCAGGCGCTGGGTGGCGCCGCGGTGCGCCTCCACGAAGCGCAGCGCGTTGCCGCCCATCCGTTGGCGAAGTGAATCGTCGCGCGTGAGCGAGAGCGCTGCCGCCATGGCGGCGGCCGCATCCTCCACCCGAAGCCCCGCCTCGGCCGCGAGCGCGCCCTCGGCCGCCTGCTCGAAGTTGTACGTGTGCCGGCCGAAGATCACCGGACGCGCGGTAGCGCAGGCCTCGATCAGGTTCTGGCTGCCGTACTCGAGGAAGCTTCCGCCCATCAGCACGAGGTCCCCGGCGGCGTAGTAGGCGAGCATTTCACCCATCGTGTCGCCCACCACCACCCGCGCCTGCCGAGGCACCGGCCCACGGGCGCTGCGCCGGTGGACGCCGAAGCCGCGTGACGAGGCGAGCCCCGCGACCTCGTCGAAGCGCTGCGGATGGCGGGGCACGACGACGAGCAGGACCTCGGGCGGCATCGCGGCGAAGGCATCGAGCAGCAGCGCCTCTTCTCCCTCGCGCGTGCTTCCCGCGATCCACACTGGCCGTGACTGCCCGAATAGCTCTCTCAGGGCCGCGCCGCGTGCGGCGTTTCCGGCCGGCACCTCGAGGTCGAACTTCAGGTTGCCGGTGACTTCCACGCGCTGCGCGCCCAGCCCGCGAAATCGCCGCGCGTCGGCTTCGGTTTGCGCCGCGACGCCCGCGAGCCCGCCAAGCGCCCAACGCGCAAGCGCTGGAAAGCGCGCGTAGCGCCGCGCCGAGCGCTCCGACAGGCGCGCGTTGGCGAGCACGACCGGAATGCGCGCGCTCGCGCATTCCTCGATCAGCCGCGGCCAGAGCTCGGTCTCCATGATCACGCCGAGCGCCGGCTTGTAGTGGCGCACGAAGCCTCGAACCGCATGGCCAAGGTCGTACGGCAGCCAGGCTCGCTCGACGCGATCGCCGTACATCTCCTCGCCGGTGGCGCGCCCCGTGGGCGTCATGTGCGTGAGGAGGATCCTGTGTCGCGGATGGCGTGCCGCGAGCGCCTCGACGATGGGCGCCGCGGCGCGGGTCTCTCCCACGGACACCGCATGGATCCAGATGCGCGGTACGTCCGGGGCAGGGTCGTAGCGTCCGAAGCGCTCGCCGATGCGGGCGGCGTAGCCGGGAAGCTTCCGCGCGCGCCAGTGCAGGCGCAGAACCGCGAGCGGCGCGGCGAGCCACCAGAGCAGGGCGTACGCGAGCCGGGTCATTCGGGCTGCGGAGCCTCGCTGGGTGCCGCGGGCTGCGCCGGTGTGGTTTCAGGCGCGGCCACGGGCCCGTAGCCCAGCGCGGCGGCCACCGCCTCGACCGAAGGCGGCTTGCCCGGCCCGCCGAGGTTCACGCCCTGGGCGCCGTGCAGGCCCGTGAGCTCGGGCCGCGTGGCGCAGTAGATCCCCGCGGTGGGCCGGCCCAGCGCGACGGCGAGGTGCGTGAGGCCGGTGTCCACGCCTGCCACGAGCGAAGCATGCCCCAGCAACGCGCAGGCATCGGCGAGCGAGGTCGCGGGCGCCGCCAGCGCGCCCGGGATCGCTGCCGCGAGGCGGGCCGCATGCTCGCGCTCGGCCTGCGTTCCACCCGGAAGCACCGGCACGTGACCGCTTTCGGCGAGCAGGCGCCCGAGCGCGATCCAGCGTTCGTCGGGCCACGCCTTGGGCTTGCGGCTCGCGGCATGCAGCAGGACCGCGTAGGACCGAGAAGGAGCCCAGAGCGGGGGCGAGGCGGGAACGAGCAAGCCATAGCGCGCCTCGCCCGAGGGCACGTAGCCGAACACCTGCCCGGCGAGATCGCGGTTGCGCTCGACGGCATGGCGCTCGCGCGCGACCGGGAGCTTCACGTCGTAGAGGCGCGCGGCGATGGGCTCGCGCGCGGAGCGCTTGTCCAAACCGAAAAGCGCCCCGCCCGCGGCCCTTGCCACCAGCGCGCTCTTGAGCAGTCCCTGGCTGTCCACCACGTAATCCCATCGCCCGCGTGCAAGCGCCCGGCGAGCGGCGGCGAGGCGGGTCCAGCGCGAGCGGTCCAGGGGCGAACGCCGCACCGTGCGAAGCCCGACCGGGATCACCTCGTGGACGCCGCCGTGCAGGCGCACCAGCTCCGCGTAGGCCTCTTCGACCGCCCAGGCCACGTGCATCTCGGGCCGGTGCCGCGCGAGGTCGGTGACCGCCGGCAAGTGGTGGATCACGTCGCCCAGCGAGGAGAGCTTCACGAACAGGACGCGCGGCGCGGGCATGGGTGGCATTGTAAAATGATGGGCTTTTCAGCCCTGAGCAAGCCATCCCGTGGCGCTTCCCGCCGAGGACAAGGTGCCCGTTTCCGTGACCATCATCGCGCTCGATGCGGCCTCGCAGATCGAGGCTTGCCTCGCGAGCGTCGCCTTCGCCGACGAGATCGTCGTGGTGGACTCGGGCAGCACCGACGGCACGATCGAGATCGCGCGGCGCCATGGCGCGCGCGTCGAGACGAGGCAGTGGCTCGGATTCGGCCGGCAGAAGCAGCTCGCGGTGTCGCTCGCCCGCAACGACTGGGTGCTGTGCCTGGACAGCGACGAGCGCGTGAGCGAGCGCCTGGCCGCTTCCATCCGCGCCGCGGTGAAAGGCGAGCGCTTCCGCGCGTGGCGCATGCCGCGGCGCAACCGTTTCCTCGGCCGCTGGCTCGCGCATGGCGAGGGCTATCCCGACTGGAGCCTGCGCCTCTTCCATCGCGGCCATGCGGGCTGGTCGAACGACGAGGTGCACGAGGCGGTGCTCACGACGGCCGAGGTCGGCAGCCTCGAGGGGGACCTCATGCACGAATCCGCGGAGGACGTCGCGACCTATGTCGCGAAGCAGAACCGCTACACCACGCTGCACGCGCAATCGCTCTTTCGCCAGGGCGTGCGGGGCAGCTACTGGCGGCTGCTCGCGAGCCCGCTCGCCCGCTTCGTGAAGTTCTACCTGTTGCGGCGCGGCTTCCTCGACGGCGGCCCCGGCTTCGCCCACATCGTGATCGGCTGCAACAACTCGTTCCACAAGTACCTGAAGCTCATCGAGCTGGAAAAGGCGGCTGGGCAATGACGATCCTGGTGACGGGAGGCGCCGGCTTCATCGGCTCGAACTTCGTGCTCGACTGGATGGCCGCGGTCGGCGAGCCGGTGGTGAACCTGGACAAGCTCACCTACGCCGGCAACATGGCCAACCTCGCGAGCCTCGCGAACGACGAGCGCCACGTGTTCGTGCGCGGCGACATCTGCGACGCGGGGTTCCTGAAGCGCATCTTCGCCGAGCACCAGCCCCGCGCCGTCGTGCATTTCGCCGCCGAGAGCCACGTGGAC
>CAMPHL010000108.1 GCA_946885905.1 uncultured Pseudomonadota bacterium
CTTGGGCGAGGGGGCCACGATCACGGCGTTGCGCGCCTTGAGCGAGTTGATGATCTTGTTCGCAGGCGTGGCCGCCGGGTTGGTGGAGGGGGTCACCGCGCACACGACCCCGACCGGCCGCGCGATCTCCACGATGCCGGCGGCGCGATCCTCGGAGATCACGCCCACCGTCTTCCTGCCGTGCAGGTCGCGCAGCAGGCCGAGCGTCTTGCGATGGTTCTTGAGGACCTTGTCCTCGACGTTGCCGATGCCGGTGTCGCGCACGGCCAGCTGCGCGAGCTCGCGGTTGCGTCCGGGCTCGAGGATCGCCCACGCGGCCGCGGCAACGAGCTCATCGATGCGCGCCTGGTCGTAATCGTCCGCGATGGCCTGCGCCGCGCGCGCACGCGCGACCAGGCCGGCCACGAGGGCCGCGGCCTGCGATCGGGCCTCAGGGGCTTTGGGTCTGTCCACCGGAAGCTGCCTTTCTGAAGTGCGCGATGGCGGCCTTGATGATCGGCCACGCCAGCCCCAGCGCGGCGAACGCCAGGATCGAGGCGCTGATCGGCCGCGTGAAGAACACGGTCCAGTCGTTGTCGAAGCTCACCATCGTGGTCATGAAGCTCGTTTCCGCGATCGGGCCCAGGATCGTGCCGAGCACCATCGGGGCGAGGGGAAATTTGTAGCGCTCGAAGAGGAAGCCGATGAGGCCGAAGGCGGCCATCACGTAAAGGTCCGGCAGGCTGTTCCTCTGCGCGAGCGCGCCCACGAAGCAGAACACCACCACGAAGGCGGAGACGATCGCCTCGGGCGCTTCGAGCACCTTGCAGAGCGGCCGGATCGCGAAGTACCCGAGGATGCACTTGCCGATGGTGGCCATCAGCACCGCGGCGAAGATGAGGTTGATGAGCTCGGGGCTCTTGGTGAACACCTGCGGGCCCGGCTGGATGCCGTGCAGCAGGAACGCGGCCAGGATGATGGCCGTGGCGCCGCTGCCCGGAATGCCCATGGCGAGCAGCGGCACGAAGGCCCCGCCCACCGAAGCCGTGGCCGCCGCCTTCGCGGCGACGATGCCCTCGGGAGCGCCCTCGCCCAGCTTGTGCCGGGACTTGCCGTACTGGTTTTCGATGCCGTAGGCGATGAAGGAAGACACGGTCGCGCCCGCGCCAGGCACCACGCCCACGAGCAGGCCCGCGAGAGTTCCGCGCGCCAAGGTGGCCTTCATCCTCATCACCTCGACCCACCTCGGGAACGAGGTCGCGAAGCGCGCCTTGCCCTCCGTCTCCACTGCGCCCGAGGCGAATCCCGTGGACATGCGGGTGAGCACCTCGCCCACCCCATAGGCGCCCACCATCACGAGAAGGAACTCGAGGCCGTCCTGCAGGAACGGCAAGCCGAAGGCGAAGCGCTCCGCGCCGTAGATGTCGTCGATCCCCACGGTGGCGATGAGCAGGCCCAGGCACAAGCTGATGAGCGCATTGACCATCGACGCGCCCGAGAGCGTCACCACGCTTGCCAATCCGAAGACCACGACCGCGAAGAACTCCGGCGTCGACAGCTTGAGCGCCACGGCGGCCAGCGGCTGCGTGAGCGCCACCATGAACGCCCACGACGCCACGCCGGCCACGAACGCCGCCACCAGCGCCCAGCCGAGCGCGAGCGCCGCTTCACCCCGGCGCGCCATCGCATAGCCGTCCCAGAGCAGCGGCACGTCCATGGGCTCCCCGGGGATGCGGAAGAGGATCGCGGTGATGGCGCCACCGTAGGTGCCGGCGACGTACATGGCGGTGAGCAGGACGAGCGCGGGCCCCACGCCCAGCTTGTAGGTGAACGGCAGGGCGAGGACCACGCCCATGACGAGAGTGAGCCCGGGCAGCACCGCCACGAGCATGCCCAGCACCAGCCCGATGGCGAGCACCAGGAGGTTCATCGGCGTGAGGATCGCGGCGAAACCGCCGCCCAGCCCTGCGAGGACCTCCACTAAGTCACTCCGAGCAGGCGCATCAGGCCGAGCGAAACTGCGCGAAACGGTCCCTCGCCCAGCGGCAGCGAGATGTAGGCGAGCTTGAGGAAGACCAGCGCGAGCGTGGCCGTGCCCACGAGGCTCACGACGACCGAAACCACGGGCTTGCGCAGCCCCCCCACCCACGGGAACACCGCGAGGAAGACGGCGGTGGCGAGGAAGAAGCCCAGCCACGGCACGGCGAAGACGTAGGCGGCGATGAGCGCGATGCCGCCGAAGAGCATCCGGTAGTTGTCGGGGGCGGGATCGTCGCGGTGCTCGCCCACCCGCGTGGCCGCCTCCTGCGCCGGCGGCAGATCCGCGCTGGAAAGCAGGCCCTTGGCGTTGAACTCCGTGCGCACCACGAGCCGCTTCACGATCTCGTAGGCGCAGAGCAGCCCCATGAACACGATGATCGCCTTGGGCCAGACCGCCGGGCCGATGCGCCCGCCCGTGTCGACGTCGATGCGCGTCGCCGCCCAGTAGAGCAGGCAGGCGACGACGAGCATCACGGAGTGCGGCAGGACCCTCGGCAAACGCTCCCGCACGCGCTCAGCCCTTCGCGAGCCCCGCCTCGATGAGCTTCAGCTGCTCGGCGATGAACGGACCCGCCTTGTCGGCCGGGATGTAGCTGTCGGCGAAGGCAAGCTCGTCGGCGAGGTACTTCTTGAAGTCCTCCGACGTCGCGACCTTGTCGATCGCCGCCGACAGCACCTTCACGTGCTCGGCACTGGTGCCGGCGCGCACGACGATCGAGCGGAACTGGCTGATGGCGAAGTTCACGCCGTACTTGGAGGCGAGCGGGGTCGATTCGTAGCCGGTCTGCGGCTTCTCGGCGAAGAAGAGGATCGGCCGCATCTGGTTGCTCTGCAGGAAGTTCTTGATGTCGCCCGCCTGCTCCACCAGCACGTCCGCGTGGCCGCCCAGGATCGAGGAGTAGCGCTCGCCGGGCTTCGCGAAAGGCACGCTCTTGAACTTCGAGCCCTTCTCGTTGAACTTGTTGACGTGCATCTCGTCGGGGCTGCCGAAGCCGGTGATGCCGCACTTGATCTCCTGCTTCTTCGAGTCGGCGAGCAGATCGTCGAAGGTCTTCCACTTCGCGTCCATCTTGACGAACAGGCCCGTGGGCTGCCGGATCATGACGCCCAGCGCGACGAGATCGGAGAGCTTGTAGCGGCCCTTGCCTCCGGCGAGCGTGCCCAGCGTATCGCCGATGAAGACGCAGATCGTGTGGCCGTCGGGCGGGGCCGACAGGAGCTTGGCGGTGCCGGTATTGCCCGTGGCGCCCGGGACATTGACGATCGGGACCGAGACCTTGAGCACGGGCTCGAGCAGCGTGCCCACGCGGCGGGCGAGCTGGTCCGCGCCCCCGCCGGCGCCCCAGGGCACGATGAATTCCACGGGACGTGACGGAAAGGCCTGGGCGAATCCGAGCCGCGGCGCGACCGCGAGGGCCGAGCCAGCCAGCAAAAGCGAACGGCGCTTGTCTTGCATGGTGTCCTCCTCCGGGGGTTTGGGCCCATGATGCCATGCGGGCGGCGCGGTTGACAGGGGGCGCAACACCTGCGAGCTTTCGGATTCCGGAATTTTTTCCACCGTCCTCCGAAACCGTGCTCTCCCTTTCAGGGCTGCAGCTGGCGCTGCTCGCCGCCGGCGCCGCGGCCGGCGGCGCGATCTTCGGAATGATCGGTTTCGCGTTCGGGATCGTGTTGTCCGTGTTCATCCACCACGGCTTCGCCGCCGCGGACGTGGTGTTCATGGTGGTGGCCGGGAGCATCGTGCTCAACCTGGGGGTGCTGCCCAAGTTCGCGCGGGAGATTCGCTGGCGCGCGGCGCTGCCCTACCTCGGCGGCGCCACGCTCGGGATGCCGCTGGGGCTGTGGCTGCTCGCCATCCTCGATGCGCGCACGATCCGGCTCTTCGTGGGCGCGCTTGTCGTCGCCTACGGCCTCTTCGCCCTTCGCCAGCAATCGCGCGAGCCGTTCCGCATTGCCGGTGCGTACGGGAAGGCGGTCGACACCAGCATCGGCTTCGTGGGGGGAGTGATCGGCGGCGTCTCCGGCCTCGGGCCGCTTGTCCCCGGTGTCTGGTACGGACTACGCGGGCTCACCAAGATGGAGCAGCGCGCGCTCACGACGCCCTTCGGGCTCTGGGTGCAGGGCCTCATGGCGGCGTGGCTCCTGGTGAGCGGATGGGTGAGCCGCCAGGCGATCGAAGGCCTGGCGGTGGCCACGCCCGTGATGCTGCTCGCCTCGTACCTCGGACTGAAAGTATTCGATCGCATCAGCACGTCGGCATTCCAGCGCATCGTGGTGATTCTGGCGATCCTCGGGGCGCTGGCGTTGATCGCCAAGCAGCTATGAAAGCGTCGTCACCCCGGGGCAGGCCGGGGCCCGATCTCCGAGCCTGGCTCCTGCGCCTGCCCCTCGTCACCCCCTACAAGCTCGCCTTCGGTTCCGTCGAAGCGCTCGATACGATCGTGGTCCACGTCGACAACCAGGGCGTGGAGGGATTCGGCGAAGCCACGCTGCTTACCGGCTACACCGACGAGACGATCGCCGCGACCTGGGAGAAGACCGTCGCTCTCCTGGAGGCTGCTCGCTCGCCCGGCTTCGACCTCGCGGCCGCGCTCGACAGCCTGGACGGCAAGCACCCCTTCCTCACCACGGCCTTCCGCACCGCGCTCGAGATGGCGGACAACGATCCGCGGCTCTCGCTGGATGCGCCCACGCAGGTACCGATCCTCGGATTGCTGCAGGGCAGCTCGGGGGAGCACATGCAAAGGGAAGCCGACAAGCTCGTGGCCCATGGCTACGGCACGGTCAAGGTGAAGGTCGGCTTCGATCCCGCGGCGGATGCGGAGGTTGTCCGGTGGGCGCAGGAGGCCGTTGCGGGCCGTGCGCGCATCCGCATCGACGCCAACCAGGGCTTCGACGCCGCACAGGCGATCGACTTCGTCTCGCGGCTCTCGAACGAATCGATCGAGCTCTTCGAGCAGCCATGTGCCGCGGGCGATTGGGAGGCGCACATGGAGGTGCTGCCCGCCGCCCGCGACCGCGGCATCGCGCTCATGCTCGACGAGTCGATCTACAGCCTGCGCGAGATCGAGCGGGCTGCCGAGCTCGGTGCGGCGGCCTACATCAAGGTGAAGCTGATGAAGTTCTCCGGCCTTTCACGGCTGGAGGACTCGATTCGCCGCATTCGCGAGCTTGGCATGCGCCCGGTGCTCGGCAACGGTGTGGCTGCGGACGTGGGCTGCTGGATGGAGGCCTGCATCGCCGCTCGGTGCATCGACAATGCCGGTGAGATGAACGGGTTCCTCAAGCCCCGCGAGCGGCTGATGGCCGACGAGCTCGTGTTCGCCCATGGAGCCATCCAGCTCGCGGCCCGGTGGCGGCCTCGACTGGATGTGGCCGGGATCGAACGGCTGGCCATCGCGCGAGCCTGAGGGCGATCAGTGCGCGCCGGCGATCAGGTAGACCCAGCCGATCGCGGCGAAGACCATGGAGGCCAGCGACAAGGCGATCAGCTTCCATAACGGGTGGCTCATCAACCGGAACAGCGCCCAGCCGGCCAGGGCAAGCGCGAGCAGGCCCATCGTTCCGATGAAGGCCATGCCGCCCGGGGAAAGGCTGCTCACCGTGAGGTCGACGGAGAAGACCAGGATTTCCATGAGCGCCGCCAGGAGAACCGGCATCAGCAAGACCGCGATGCCAATACGCGCGTAGCGGGCGCTGCTCGCGGAATAGATTTCGAGTGGGGTCTCCATTTTTGAGTCGGGCATGCGTTCCCCCTTTTTGCGCCGACATGAGGTGCAGCTACGAACGAAGGATGCTCTCCATCGGCTTTCCCTTCGCGAGCTCGTCGACCAGCTTGTCCAGGTAGCGGATCTTGCGCATGAGCGGATCCTCGACCTCCTCCACCCGCACGCCGCATACGATGCCCTCGATGAGCGAGCTGTTCGGATGGATGGCGGGCGCCTCGGAGAAGAACGCCTCGAAATCGACTCCCTTCTCGATCTGTTTGCGCAGCCCGGTTGCGGTATAGCCGGTCAACCAGCAGATGACCCGGTCGACCTCGGCCTTGGTGCGATTCTTGCGCTCCGCCTTCTGGACGTACATCGGATAGACCTTGGCGAAAGGCGTGGAGAAGATGCGATGTGCCGGCATGGTCAGGCCCTCTGGCGCGGCTTCGAGCGCGCATGCAGCACCGAGAGCACCGCGGCGGCTGCGAACGGGATCGCGAAGCCCATTGCCGCGCTGCCGTTGATGGAGGCCATGTAGGAAGCGCCGGCTGCGGCGACGAGGAACACCGCGATTCCCGCGAACATTCCCGTGACGAGCTGCGCCGCCCTGGTCCTGCCCGGGTTGCGGAAGAACATGTGCAGCAGCGCGAACGCGATCGCCGAAGCGGGTATGCCGCCGTACACGCCCCCGAGCACGCCGAAGAACACGAAGTAGCAGCCGAAGCTCTGGCATGCCCCAGCCGAATTGAAGGATGCATGGGCCGCCTGGGGCACGAGGAACACGAGAGCCCAGCCCGGGATCCGCATGGTGCGTCCTCGATCCATTTCAGTCCGCGCCAGTATTGCCTAAAATGGCGGCAGATGCCCAACGTCGCCGCCCGCCCCGTCAATCCAGCCGTCTGTGCCGAGATCACCGGCGTGGACGTCGCGAACCTGTCGGCCGCCGATTTCGAGGCGATCGAACAGGCCTGGTACGCGCATTCCGCCCTCCTCTTCCGCGGACAAACGCTGACCGACGACGACCTGCTCGCATTCAGCCGCCGCTTCGGCGAGCTCGATCCGCCGCCGGTGAACGAGAACGGCAAGACGTTCGTCGAGGGCTATCCGGAGATTTACGTGGTCTCGAACGTGATCGGCCCCGATGGCGTCCCGATCGGAAGCCTTGGCGCCGGCGAAGCGCAGTGGCACACGGACATGTCGTACCTCGCCGAGCCGCCCGACGCCTCGATGCTCTACGCGCTCGAAGTGCCGCCATCGGGTGGCGACACCTGGCTTTGTGGGATGGAAGCCGCGCTGGAGGCCCTGCCGAAGGACCTGCTCGAGCGCGTGCGGGACCTGAAGATCAAGCACGACGGCACGTACAACTCGGGCGGCTACCTGCGCAAGGGGTTGCAGGCCACCTCGGATCCCGCGACGTCCGTCGGGACGCCGCATCCGATCGTTTGCGCGCATCCCGTTACCGGCCGCCCGGTGCTCTACCTCGGCCGCCGGCGCAATGCGTACGTGATCGGGTTGCCGCTGGAGGAAAGCGAGCGGTTGCTGGATGAGCTCTGGAAGTACGCGACCCTGCCCGCCAACTGCTACGCGCACCAATGGCGCGCGGGCGACCTGCTCGTGTGGGACAACCGCAGCACCATGCACCGGCGCGATCCGTTCGATGCCGAGAGCCGGCGGATCATGCATCGCACGCAGATCAAGGGGCGCGTGAAGCCGCGCCCCTTTTACGCCTAGCAGCCCGCCACGCACTTCCCGTTCGCATCGAACTCCATCGTCTTGCCCGACAGGGGGATGTGGACGGGGACCTTCACGGCCTTCATGAAGCGGTCGGTCTTGTTGCCGGGGATCGCCTTGCCGTCCTTCGTCGCGACCTCGTTGGCG
>CAMPHL010000109.1 GCA_946885905.1 uncultured Pseudomonadota bacterium
GGGCGAGACGTTGCGCACCGAGGCGATGAGCTCGGTGATGCCCAGGCCGCACTGGCGGCCCTGGCACGGCCCCATTCCACAGCGCAGGAATGCCTTCAACTGGTTCGGGCCCATGCAACCCATGCGCACCGTCTCGACGATCTCGCGCGCGCGCACTTCCTCGCAGCGGCAGGCGATCGTGTCGCCGGCGGGCATGCGGTGGGAGAGGGCAGGACGATAGAGGAGGTGCAGGAATTCGCGGCCGCGGAGCTGGCGCTGGAGCTCGCGGAGGATCGGGCCGCGGTCCATTGGGGCGCCTGCAGCGCCGGGAGTGACGGAAGTGGCGGCGCCCGAAGCGTCACCGAGTGCGGTGGCAGCGGCGAGACCCGCCAGCCGTCCCTGCGCCTCGGAGGCGCGCGCCCCGACGATGCCGCCGCCGTCGCCGGCGATGACGATGCCCTCGACCGAGCTCTGCCCGTCGACGCCGAGCACCGGCGCCCACGCGCATTGGACCTCATCCCAGCGATGCTCGACGCCCGCCGCCATCGCGAGGTTCGTGTTGGGGACGACGCCGTGATGGACCAGCAGCGAATCCACGGGCAGGCTCTCCTCTTCCCCGCCCTTGCGTCGATAGACGATGCGCGTGACTCGATCCGTCCCCTCGGCGCGCAACTCCTCCACGCGGGAGATCACGCGGGTACCCCGGCGGGTCGATGCGAGCAGCGAAAGGCCCTTGGCGAGGTACGGCGAGAGAACGAACGAAGCGAGCCCGCGCAATGCCTGGGGCCAGTTTCCGGCGGGCGTCGTGTCGAGGATGGCCTCGATCCGGGCGCCGGCGGCGAGCAGGTGCGACGCGAGGAGCCAGAGCAGCGGCCCGCAGCCGGCGATCACGATGCGCCCGGATGGCACCAGCCCGCTCGACTTCATCAGGATCTGCGCAGCGCCCGCGGTCATCACGCCGGGGAGCGTCCATCCGTTGAACGGGAACGGGCGCTCCATCGCGCCCGTCGCGATGATCACCCTTCGGGCGCCGAGCATTCGCGCGGTGCCGGCCGACATGATCCCGATCTCGAGCGTTTTATCCAGGCTCCACACCGTCGTCCCGGCGAGGTGGCGCGCGCCGCTTTCGCGAAGCTCGCGCGCAAGGTCGGCCCCGCGGGTGTATTCGGCGCCGCGGCGCGCGGCGTTCTCGCCGACCGGCTCGGTCACGCTGCGATAGATTTGCCCGCCGGGCGAAGGCTGCTCGTCGATGAGCACCGTATCGAGTCCGGCGCGCGCGCAAGTCGCGGCCGCAGCCATGCCCGCGGGACCTGCGCCGATCACCGCGACGTCGCAGCGCTCGAGCGCCGCTTTCGCGCTCATGGATCGAGCCGCCGTTTGCCGGCCTGGATCTGGATGCGCATACCGTCGCGCACGCGCGTCATGCAGCCCTGCACGTTGGCGATGCCGTCGACCGTGACGAGGCAATCGAAGCACACACCCATCATGCAGAACGGGGCGCGCGGAGCGCCGCTGACCGGAGTCGTCCTGCAAGCGAGCGAGCCGCTGCCAAGGAGGGCGGCAGCCACGCTATCGCCCTCGCGCGCCGCGACGGGCGCGCCATCGACGGTGATCGACACCTCGCGTCGCGCAGACTCAGGCAGCCGCTTGAACATGGAACCTGCGCGGATGGAAGATCGCGAAATCGTCCGTGGGGACCTTGCCGGTGGCCACCAGCTCCGCCAACGCGCTCGCATGGATCGCCGCGAGCGTGACGCCGCTGTGGCAGGTGAAGGCGAACGCGCCCGGGCACTGCTCCGATTCGGCGTAGATGGGAAAGCCATCGCGCGTCATCACCCGCAGGCACGACCAGGACCGCACGATGTTGAGCGCTCCGAGGAGTGGAAAGGAGCGCTGCGCGCGGTCGGCCAGCACCGAAAGCAGCGCAACGCCGACGGAGGCGTCGAAGCCCGCATCCTCCATCGAGTCGCCGATCATCACGCCGCCTTCGTCCGTCTGCCGGACCTTCGAGACGGGGTAGGGCAGGAAGGGCGCCACCTTCTCGGTCACCATCAGCTGCCCGCGCTGGGGATATACCGCGATGTCGATGCCGACCATCGGCCCGAGCGTCGCGTTGCCAAGCCCCGCCGCGAGCACCACCTTGCCCGCGCGGATCTCGCCCTTCGCGGTCCCGATCCGGAACTCGCCGGCGGTCTTCTCGATGCTCTCGACGCGCCGCTCCGGAAGATATGTCACGCCGCGCCGTTGCATGGCGACGTGCAGCGCACGGATGAGGCGCAGCGGGTTGCAGTCGCCATCGAGCGGGCAGTAGCTAGCGCCCAGGACCTCCGGGCCGATTTCCGGAATCATCTTCCCGACCGCCGCGTGGTCGAGCATCTCGTAGCGGAAGCCGTCCATTCCCGGTTGCCCGGCAAGGCGGCGCATGAAGGACTCGCGACGATCCCACTCGGCCTGGTTCAGCACGAAGGTGAGCCCGCCCGGGCGGCGGTGAGCCACGTCGATGCCGCTCTCTTCGCGCAACGTCGCGGCGAATGCGGGCCACCGGTCCGCCGAATCCCGGGTCCAGCGCGAGTAGCCCGGCATCCCGAGTCCCTTGGACTGGACCCAGACGAGGGCGAAGTTGCCGCGCGAGGCGCGCAAGTCCGAGTCGCCCCCGTCGAGCACGGCGACCCGCTGGCCGCGCTCCGCCAGCCCGAACGCAACGGCCGTGCCGACCAGCCCCCCGCCGACGATCGCGACGTCGCAGTCGCTCACGAGGGCGATTTCACGACCCCGGTGGTGCGGATGATCTCTTCCCAGCGCTTGTATTCCTTCATCAGGTAGGCGCCGTGGTCCCCGGGGGTGCCGGTCACCGGAATGGCGCCGATGTCGCCGAAGCGCTTGCGCACGTCGCTGTCGTCCAGCGCCGCATTGAGCGCTTCATTCAGCGTCTTCAGGATCGGTGCAGGAATCCCTTTCGGGCCATAGATCCCCCACCACTGCCCCATTTCGAAGTTGGGGATGCCGGCCTCGGCGAACGTGGGGATGTCGGGAACGTTGGGCAGGCGCCTGTCCGCGGCCACCGCGAGGACCTTGACCTTGCCGGACTGGATGCCGCCCGGGAAGGACACGTACGTGGCCACCATCGCCGGAGCCTCGCCCGCCTCGAGCGCGATCGCCGCGGGGTGCGTGCCCTTGTAGGGAACGGAGAGGACCTTCACGCCCGTGTAGTGGGCGAAGAGCAGTGCGGCGATGTCCGAGAGCGAGCCCACGCCGGCGTTGCCCATCTTGAGGGGCTGCGGCTGGGCCTTGGCCCACGCCACCAGCTCCTTCGGGTTCTTCGCCGGGATCGACGAGTTGATCGCCAGCACGTAGGGCGCCACGCCCATGAGCCCCACGTAGGTGAAATCGGTGCGCGGGTCGTAGTTCAGCTTCTTCACCAGCGGGTTGATGGTCATCTGGCTCGCGGCGCCGAAGAGCAGCGTGTAGCCGTCGGGGGCCGCGCGCTTCACGAACTCGGTACCGATCGCGCCGCTGGCACCCGGCCGGTTCTCGACCAGCACGCGCTGGCCGAGGGTCTTCGTCATGTGCTCCGCGACGATGCGCGCTGCCGTGTCCGATGCGCCCGGCGCGAACGGAACCACGATGGTGATGGGCTTCTCGGGATACGCCTGCGCGAGGGCGGGGACGGAGTGCCAAAGGCCGACTCCGAGCGCCGCCGCGGCGACCAACAGGATCCTTCTCTTCATGGCTGCTTGCCTCTCGTGGGTTGGGGGGCTGGCCGAACCTGTCGAAGATAGGTTTTGCCGACCCCCGTGTAAAACACTATTATCTTTGCAGTCCCAAAGTTTTTGTTATGACCCTCAAGCAGCTGCGCTACTTCCTCGCGATCGTCCAGTCGGACCTCAACATCTCCCAGGCCGCGCGCAGCCTGCACGTCTCGCAGGTGGCGGTGAGCGTGCAGATCCACATGCTCGAGGAGGAGCTGGCCGCGCCCCTGTTCGTGCGCCGCGGGACGAGGATCACTGCGCTCACGGAGTCGGGCAACACCGTGCGCGGGATCGGCGAGCGGATCCTCAAGGATGCGGACACCATCCGGCGCGTGGGCCGCGACTCCAACGAGGAGGCCGAAGGCAGCGTGGCGATCGCAGCCACCCACACGCAGACCTGCTACGTGCTCCCGAAGATCATCCGCGAGTTCACGCGACGCTACCCGCGGGTGCAGATCTCCATCCGGCAGGGCACGCCGACCGAGTGCGCCGAGCTGGTGGCGGCGGGCAAGGCCGACGTGTGCCTCACGACCGACATCATCGAAGGATCGCGCGACCTCACCCTCATCCACTGCTTCTCGTGGCACCGGTTCATCGTCGTGCCCACGGGCCATCCGCTCGGCCGCAAACGCAAGGTCGCGCTGGAGGACGTGGTGAAGTACCCGATCATCTCGTACGGATCGATCCTGGATCCGACCTCCAAGCTCGGGCGCGCATTCGCCAGCCGCGGGCTCAAGCCGAGAGTGCTTCTCACCACGCACGACACCGACGCGATGAAGATCTACGTGAAGATGGGACTGGGCGTCGGGGTGATTTCCTCGCTCGTGGTGGCCAAGGAAACGGCCGGCCTCGCGGTGATCGACGCGCGGCACCTGTTCGAATCCGGCACGACGGTGATCGGCTTCCGGCGCGACGACTACGTCGCGCGCCACGTGAGCTACTTCATCGACCTCTTCGTTTCGAAGGCGGGCGCCGCCGGCTAGAAAACAAAAGGCCGGCGTGTCAGGCCGGCCTCTTGAGTCCCTACGCGTCGCGGTAGGGCGGGTTTCGACGCTTCAGGCGATCGTCACCCGGTCGACTACTGCGAACGCGAAATTCAGGGCCTTTTCCACGATCACCTCCTTTCCAAGCGTTGAAGACGGCTTCCATCGTAGCAAATCCCGCCCCGCCTGCGCGGGCGTAACGAATCGGCTACGGGCAACGCCATGGTGGGGCGCGCCGGGCCCCTTTTCAACGCTTCGGCCGGCCGCGATCGGCCCGCGCCGGGCGCTAGTCCGGATCCCGCACCCAGAGCCCGAAGAGGAATCCGACGACCGCTGCGGCGCCGATGAGGGGCCACGGATTGTCGTGCACGTAGTCGTCGGTGGCCCTGGCCGCGGCGCTGGTCTTCCGGACCGCGTCATCCTGGAGCAGGCGCAGGCGCTCCTTGGCCGAGCCGAGCCGGGCCTCCACCGAGGCGCGCATCGCGCCGGCCTTCTCGCCGGGCATGTCGCGGACGGCCTTGAGGAGGCCTTCGGCGTCTGCCACCACCTTGGCGAAATCGTCCAGCAACTGCTGCTTGGCGGCTCCTACGTTGGTTTCCATGGCGGTCTCCGGGATGGTTGGATCGCCATTGGACCGCGGCGAGGCCAAAGGATTCTCGCCGGGTACACCGCGATGCGCGCGGCGTATGGAAGACATTCGCACAATTCGCTTGAGGCCCTCCCGCCACCCATCCACAATGGGCTACGTTTTCGAGCAGGAGAGGCCCGGATGATTACCACGATCACGACGTTCAAGCTGCCGCAACCGATCACTCGCGAGGAAGCGCGGGCGATATTCCTGAGCACCGCGCCCAAGTATCGAGGCGTGCAGGGGCTGGTGCGGAAGGTTTACGTGCTCTCCGAAGACGCGGCGACGGTCGGGGGTATCTACCTTTGGAAGTCCCGCGCCGACGCGGAGGCGATGTACACCGACGCCTGGCGGGCTTTCGTTCGCGACAAGTATCGAACCGAGCCGACCGTCACGTACTTCGAGAGCCCCGTCGTGGTCGACAACGTGACCGAACGGATCGACTGCGACGAGGAGAGCGCCGCCGTCATGTAAGACCGGCGGCGTTCCGCACGTTCACAAGCCGACCGCCTCCGCCACGAGCGCCCGCAGCCGGGTACGCAGCTCCGATACGGTTTCGCGATAGGCAGGCTGCCCGATCACGTTGGTGATCTCGTACGGATCGCGCTCGAGGTCGTAGAGCTCGTCCACGCCTTCCTTGTGCACCCAATGGATGAGCTTGGCGCGGTCGGTGCGAACGGCCTTGTAGGTCATCCCCACGATCCAGGGCCACGCGGATTCGTTGTAGTACTCGATGAGGAACGAGTCCCGCCAGCGCCCGGCGGCGTTCTTCAACAGGGGAACGATCGATAGCCCCTGCACGTGCGCTCCGGGCGCGCCGCCGGCCAGCTCGATCGCGGTCGGAGCGATGTCGAGCGCGGTGACCATGGGCGTTACGCGCAGCCCCGCCTCGACCAGGCGCGGATAGCGCACGAAGAACGCCGTGCGGATGCCTTCCTCGTAGGGGAAGCGCCTCTCCGCGCCCAGGCCGTGCTCGCCGAAGAAGAACCCGTTGTCGCCGAGGAAGACGATGCAGGTGTCGTCGAGCCGGCCGGTTTCCTCGAGCGCCTGCAACAGCAGTCCCACGCCTTCATCCACCGAGGCCATCATCGCCGCGCGCTCGCGCACCTCCTCGGGATCGCCGACGTGGATCGACTCCATGAACGGCCGGCTCGAAGGATCCTTGCGCAGCTCGAACACCTCGCGCCAGGCGGGCTTCTGCGCGAGCACCTGGTCGAGCGGCAGGACGTTGGGGCGCGGCGGATAGACCTCGCCCCGGTATAGCTCGCGGTGGCGCGCGGGGAGCACGTAGCCCTGCATGGTGGACACGTCGATCGTGCCGTCCTGCTTCTGCTGCACGTCGGGGTGCACCGCCTTGTGCGCGAAGAAGAGCGCGAAGGGCTTGTCGCGCTTGCGCTTCACGTAATCGACGGCGCGTTCGTTCAGGATGTCGGTCACGTAGCCTTCGACGCGGTGCTCCTCGCCCCCTTCCCACAGCACGGGGTCCACGATCGTGCCCTGGCCGCGGAAGCTCACCCAATGGTCGTAGCCGGGCCGCGGGCTCGCGTCGTTGCCCATGTGCCACTTGCCGATGTGGGCGGTCTCGTAGCCCAGCTGCTGGAGCGCGATGTGGTAGTTCGCGAGCCGGTGGCTCATCGCGTCGCGCCCCACGTTGTCGATGATTCCGTGGCGGCTGGCGTACTGGCCGGTGAGGATGGACGCGCGGTTGGGCGAGCACAGCGGCGTCGTGTGGAAGGCGTTCAGGCATTGCGCGCCTTCGTGGGCCAGGCGGTCGATGTTCGGCGTTCGCATGTACGGGTGCCCCGACGCGCCCGTCTCGTCGAAGCGCAGGTCGTCGACCAGGATGACGACGAGGTTCGGCCGCGCGCTCATTCGGGCTTGATGCCGAGCTCGCGGCCGAGCTTGCTCCAGCGCTCCAGGTCCGCGCGGATCAGCGCTTCGAACTCCTTCGGCGAGCTGCCCACCGGCATGAGGGCGGACTGCGCGAGGCGCTCCTTCACTTCGGGCGCCGCGAGCGCCTCCGCGCTCGCCTTGTGGAGCCGCTGGACGATCTCGTGGGGCGTGCCGCGCGGCACGAGCAGGCCCAGCCACTGCCCCGTGTCGAACCCGGGAAAGCCCGATTCGTGCAGGGTCGGAATCTCGGGCAGCGCCGCGAAGCGCTCCTTCGACGTGAACGCGAGGATGCGCACGCGGCCTGCCTTGTGGTGCGGGATGAGCGGCGTGGAGCCGAGCACGCCCATGGGAACGTGGC
>CAMPHL010000110.1 GCA_946885905.1 uncultured Pseudomonadota bacterium
ATCGTGGCCTCCGGCGTGGCGAGGCGCTTCGACTATCGCCGCGTGGGCTTCACCGTGTCGCGCTCGCTCAAGCCCGGCGTGGACAACGTGGTCGTGGGCTCGCGCGCGTTCGTGCGCCAGGTGCCCGGGGCGCCCGCGGCCGATCTCGCACAGCCGATCAAGGGCGGCTACCTGAAGCTCCTGCCGATGGTCGCGGCCGACGGCTCGCCGGATCCCGCGCGCGCGCTGCTGCTCATCTCGGGCGAGGAGGACGCCGCCACGCGCCTGGCCGCGATCACCTTCTCCAACATCAGCTTCCGCTTCCCCGGCAGCGACGAGCTCAAGGCCTTCGACTTCACGCTGCCCGAGGTCTCGCAGTACAGCGGCCGCGAGACGATCGCGACGGACACCGCCTATGCGCTGCGCACGCTCAACTTCCCGACCCAGAGCTGGGTCGGCCTCAATCCCGGCGAGCGAAACATCACCTTCCGCCTGCCTCCCGACTTCCACATCCGTCCCAACCAGCACGCCAAGCTGCTGATGAACTTCTCGTACGGCGTGGGGCTCAAGAACGACTCCTCGTTCAACGTCTCGGTCAACGGCCGCGGCGTGCGCGCCGTGCGCCTGGACAGCGCCTCCGGCACCTTCATCGAGAACTACGAGCTCAACATCCCCACCTACGTCTTCCAGCCCGGCACCAACACCATCTCGTTCGCGGCGCACCTCAACTCCGGCGGCCAGGTGTGCGACCTGCTGCAGCCCGAGGGGATGTTCTTCACGCTCTACGACAACTCGACCATCAGCTTCCCGCCGATGCCGCACTTCGTGGAGCTGCCCAAGCTCGAGCTCTTCGTGCACTCGGGTTTCCCCTTCACGCGCTGGCCGGACGGGCACGAGGCCTACGTGTGGCTCGCGGACAAGGACGACCGCACGCTCGCCGCGGCGCTGAACCTCGTGGGGCTCGCCACGCAGCGCAACGGCTTCCCGATGTTCGGCCTCACGTACACCTACGACCGCCCGCGCGATCCGGGCGAGATCCTGGTGGTGGGCGCCTCGCCCGCGATCGACAAGGAGGTGCGCGCGGCGGCACCGCTCAAGCTCCTCGAGGAAGGCGTGATGGTTCCCTATCCCGTGGTGCGCGGATGGAACACCGAGGCCTCCTCGGCCGTGAGCCGCCAGCAGAGCGCGCTCGGCTCCGGGCGCGGCCTGCTCATGCAGTTCCAGTCGCCCTACCAGGCCGGGCGAAGCATCGTGATGCTCACCGCGAGCGGGGCCGACGACGTGCTGTCGACCAGCCGCCTGCTGCTCACGGGGCAGGTGCAGGCCCAGAGCAAGGGCGACCTCGTGCTGATCGAACCGGGCGCGGTCGAGCCGCAGGTGACCGCGATCGAGGCCGGGCGCAAGTACGCCACGGGCAAGCAGGGCGCGTACTCGCCTCTCGAGTCGTTCCTCTACACGCGCCCGATCGTCTACTACGTCGCGGTAGGGTTCCTGCTGCTCCTGTTCACCGCGGCTTTGTACTTCGGGCTGCGCAAGTGGCGCGCCAAGCGGCGGGCCAAGGGTACCTAGCGGGGTGCTTTCCCCGGCTCGCGCCGGAGGCAGATTTTCAGCGCAGAGGCACGCTATGCGTGAACCAGAGGAAAACCCGAGACCACGGAGAAAGGCAAATTATCGTGGTTCGTGCCTTCGTTGATTGGAAGCGCGAACGTCAAATGACTGTCATTCGGCGCTCCGTTGACCGCAGGCACGAATGACATGAATCGTCTTTCCCTGCGATCTTCGTTTTTCCTCTGGTCCACGCATAGCGTGCCTCTGCGTTGAAAATTCGCCTCCGGCGCGAGCCGGGCAAAGTTGCGCCGGGGAAAGCCGCGACTACTTGGGAACGGTGATCTGGATGGAGCGGCGCTCGTCGCCGCCGATCTTGCCCGCGCCGGTGATGTAGTAGGCCGCGGCGCCGATCACGACGAGCGGCACGGCGATGTACGCGGCGATCTTCCAGACGGGCGTGTCGGGCCTGGCCGGGCCCTGCGGGCGGGCGCGGTCGATCTCGATCTCCTTCTGATCCCAGAAGACGATGTAGGCCCTGAAGGGGTTGCTCTTGCCCTTGAGCGTGACCTCGCGGTCGTAGCGGGTGTAGAACTCGTTCTTGTCGGTGAGGGCGTCGTACGTGTCCTCGGAGATGAGGATCTCGCCGGCGCGCGCGGCCGACTCGAAGCGCGAGGCGGTGTTCACGACGTCGCCGAAGATGTCGTTCTTCTCCAGGATGCACTCGCCGGTGTGCAGCCCGATGCGGGCGAGCAGCAGCGTCTTGTACTTCTTGGAGAGGTTCAGCTGCTCCATGGCGCGCTGGATGGCCGCGGCGGCGCGGCAGGCGCAAAGCGCGTCGGTGAAGTGGGAGAGCGTGCCGTCGCCGATCGTCTTCACCACCGTGCCGCCGTTCGCCTTGACCGCCTCGGCGCAGAGGTCGTGGTAGATCTTGAGCATGCCGCGCACCACGATGTCGCCCGAGGCCTCGGCGATCGCGGTCGAGCCCTTGAGGTCGGTGAACATCACCGTGAGGACGCGCTGGAACTTCTCCTTCATCGCCCGCTCGAGCTGGTCGCGCTGCTCGAGCAGCCGGCCGATGTCCGAAGTGCCCGCCGATCCCGTATGCGAGGGCGGCGCCTCGTACCGCGCTTCGGCCGCCGGCGAGGAGCCGGTCACGCGCGGCGGCCCGGTCACGGGCGGCGCCGTCACGACCTTCTGCGTCGCGTCCGCCGGGGCGAGCGCCTCGTTCGGCCCCATGATCCGCTCGCGCCACTCGGCGACGTTCTGCGGGCGGCGCTTCTCCTCGACGGCCATGGCCCAGGCGATCGCGCCGAGGAACTGCTCGTCGTAGTGGACCTTCGCCGTGTCGAGCAGGCCCTGGAGGGCATCGCCCTTCATGCGCGCGATGGCATCGGGGGGGTTGCGCCCCGTGACGGCGTAGAAGAGCACCCCACCCATCGCATAGATGTCGGTCCAGGGGCCCTGGGGCGCGCCCGAGGCGTACTGCTCGAAGGGCGCATAACCGGGCGTGACGAGCGTCGTGAGCGTGCGGGTCTGGCCGGCCGCGGCGCGGGCCGAGCCGAAATCGATCAGCACCGGGTCGCCGGCGGCGCGCACGAAGATGTTGTCGGGCTTGATGTCGCGATGCAGGAAGCCCGTCTCGTGCACCTTCTGCATGCCGTCGAGCAGCGGGCTCAGCAGCGCCTTGATGGAATCGATCGGCGGGTGCGGGTTGCGCTTGAGCCAGGACTTGAGGGATTCCCCCTCCTCGTAGTCCATGACCATGTAGCCGGTGCCGTTGGACTTGAAGTAGCGGTTGACGCGGACGATGTTCGGATGGCTGAATCCGGCCAGGGTGCGAGCTTCCTTGAGGAAGCGATCG
The DNA here is from genome assembly GCA_946885905.1 of uncultured Pseudomonadota bacterium. Next base: position 3,389 of record CAMPHL010000110.1, read on the forward strand.
AGGCCGGTCTCGTACTCCTCGGCCATGTCGGGGCCGGTGAGGGTGACGCTCTTGTCGGTGCCCCGGGAGACGGAGGTGCTCGGGAAGTACTCCTTGATCGCGACGTCCTTCTCGAGCAGCGTGTCCTGCGCGAGATAGGTGATGCCGAAGCCGCCGACGCCGAGCACGGTTTCGAGCCTGTACTCCATGAGCATGGAGCCCAGGGGCAAGGCGTTCGGATACTGTGTGGATGGCGTCACGCTGGACAAGTGCAGGAACCTCCCCGGCCTGCCCGGGTCAACACGGACTATATCAATCAATAAGTCCGAGGTGAACGGACCGTACCTATGAACGCCTCCTTCCTCCCCGCGCTGCCCTTCGAGCTGAGTTACCCGCTCCTCTTCGGCGTCCTGCTGGTGGCGGGCATGCTCGGGGGCGAGATCGCGCGGGCCGTGAGGCTGCCCCGCATGATCGGCTACGCGGTGGTCGGGTTCGTGTTCGGCCCCCTCGCAGGCGCCATGGGCCTCGCGACCCTCATCGACGAGGCGCGCATCTTCGTGGACCTCGCGATGGGCCTGGTGCTCTTCGACCTCGGCCGGCGGATGGACGTGAAGTGGATGAAGCGCGACTGGTCGCTCCTCGCCACGGGCCTTGCCGAGAGCCTCATCACGTTCATCGCGGTGTTCCTGGTGATGGAGGCGATGGACTTCCGTCCCGTGCTCGCGGGGCTCGCCGCCGCGATCGCGATGACCACCTCGCCCGCCGTCGTGCTCCTCACGGTGCACGACACCCATTCCGAAGGCCAGGTGACCGAGAGGGCGCTCAACCTCACGGCCCTCAACGGCCTGCTCGCCTCCATCATCGTGACGATCATGCTGGGCTCGGCGCACTACGAGTCGCGCATGGCGCTCGAGACGGCGGTGCTTCACCCGCTCTATCTGTTCGTGGGCTCGCTCGTATTGGGCGCGGCGATGGCATGGGCGGCGCGCGTGATCGCGCGCGCGATCGAGCGCGACCGCGAGGTGCACTTCTCGCTCCTGGCGGGCCTGGTCGTGGCCGCCGTGGGCATCGCCACGCTGCTCAAGCTCCCGGTGATCCTGGCGCTGCTCTCCTTCGGGCTGTTCGCGCGCAACGACGAGCGGGGCTACGCGCTGCTCAACGTGAACCTCGCCCCGATCGGGCGCCTGCTCTACATCGTGCTCTTCGTGATCACCGGCGCCAGCCTTCCCGCGGAGGCGCTGAGCATCGCGTTCTGGGGCGGCCTCGCGCTCGTGCTCGCGCGCGCGCTGGGCAAGATGGCCGGCGCCCTCATCGTGGCGCCCCTGGGCGGGCTGCGGCTGCGCCAGGCCGTGGGCCTGGGCCTCGCCCTGCTGCCGATGTCGAGCGTGACGCTGCTGCTGCAGCACGACATCGCGCGGCTCTATCCGGCCTTCGGCGAGAGCCTCTCGGCCACCTTCCTCGCAGCCATCATCCTGATGGAGGTCGCGGGTCCGCTCGCCGTGCAGTTCGGCCTGCGCCTGGCGGGTGAGACGCTGCCCGAGGAACCGGCTGCGGCCACCGGAGGAGCGCGTGCCGCTTGAGTTCTCGCGCTCGGAGCTCCTCACCTTCGGGGTCGAGCTCGAGCTGATGGTGCTCAATACGCGCGATTACGACCTCGCCCGCGGGGCGGGCGACATCCTGCCGCGCCTGGCGAAGATGAAGCTGCCGGGGGAGGTCAAGCCCGAGATCACCGAGAGCATGATCGAGATCAACTCCTCGGTGAACCATCGCTACGCCGAGCTGCTCGCGGAGCTGCGCACGGTGCGCGATGCGATCGTGCAGACCGCCGAGCGCCTGAACCTCGCGGTTGCGGGCGGCGGCTCCCACCCGTTCCACAAGTGGCACGAGCGGCGCATCTACCCCACCGAGCGCTTCCGGCGCGTGTCCTCGCTCTACGGCTACCTCGCCAAGCAGTTCACCGTCTTCGGCCAGCACGTGCACGTGGGCGTCACCAGCGGCGACGACGCGGTCTACCTCACCCATCGCCTAGCTCCCTTCGTGCCGCACTTCATCGCGCTTTCGGCTTCGAGCCCGTATTTCCAGGGCGAGGAGACCTCCTTCGAGACCTCGCGCCTGCACGCGGTCTCGGCCTTCCCCCTGTCCGGCCACATGCCGCCGCTCGACACCTGGGCCGAATTCAACGGCTACTTCGACGACATGCAGGGCTACGGCATCGTCGAGAGCATGAAGGACTTCTACTGGGACATCCGGCCCAAGCCCGAGTACGGGACCATCGAGGTGCGCATCTTCGACACGGCGCTCAACGTCGAGCGCGCCGCGGAGCTCGCGGCCTATGTGCAGACGCTCGCGGCGCACCTGCTGCGCGTGCGCGTGACCGAGCCGATCCTCCCGATGTACCGCGTGTACGGCTACAACCGCTTCCAGGCGTGCCGCTTCGGCTACCACGCGACCCTCGTCGACCCTTACACGCGCGAGCAGTGCCGGCTGGGCGACGACCTCCTCGCGACCCTCGAGCGCATCACGCCGGACGCGGAGGCGATGGGCACGCGCGAGGCGATGGCGGCGCTCGCGCGGGCCGCGAAGGAGAACGACAACGGCGCGTCGTGGCTGCGGGCGCGCTATGCCGAGACGCGTTCGCTCAACGACATGGTGCGGATGCAGGCGGAGCTCTGGGCGGGTTAGGTTCATTCGTTGCCTTCGTCGCCCCGGGAGTACGCCATTGGCTCACGAATTCAAAAGAATCCGAAAATCGAAGGCGAGGGCAACGAACATCGGCAAGCCCGGCCACCGCGCTGCGTTGCAGTAGACTCGCCCCATGGACCTGACAACGCATCTGCGGCAGCATTTCGAGGAGGGCATCGAGCTGCGGCGCAGGATGGCCGAGACGATGCCGGCCGCGATCGCCCGCGCCGGCACCGCGCTCGCCGAGGCGCTCAAAAGCGGGCACAAGGTGCTCGCCTGCGGCAACGGCGGCTCGGCCGCGGACAGCCAGCACTTCGCCGCGGAGATCGTCGGCCGCTTCGAACGCGAGCGTCCCGGCATGCCGGCCCTCGCGCTCACGGTGGACACCTCCGCGATCACCGCGATCGCCAACGACTACGACTGGGACAGCGTGTTCTCGAAGCAGGTGCAGGCACTGGGGCAGCCTGGCGACTTCCTGCTCGGCATCTCGACCTCGGGAAACTCGAACAATGTCCTCGAGGCGATCAAGGCGGCGCACGAGAAGGACATGGTGGTGATCGCGCTCACCGGGCGCGACGGGGGCGCGATGGCGAAGGCGCTCGGGCCCACCGACCACCACCTGAACGTGGCGCACCCACGCACGATGCGGGTCCAGGAAATCCACCTCCTCGCGATCCATTGCCTGTGCGAGGTCGTCGACAACGTGATCTACGGAGAGAAGCGATGATTCGAAAGCTGGCTGCCGTCGCGGCGCTCGCCGCGGCCATGGGATACCTGCAGGGTTGCGCCCCGATCGCGGTCACCGCCGCGGCGAGCGGCGCTTTCATGGCCGCCGACCGGCGCTCGCCGGGCATCTACATCGAGGACGAGAGCATCGAGTGGCGCGCCTTCGACCGGCTGCGCCATGGCTTCGAGGGCGGGCACATCAACGTGACGAGCTACAACCGCCGGGTGCTGCTCACGGGCGAGGCTCCCACCGAGGAGATGAAGCGCAAGGCCGAGGAGGCCATCCGCGGCATCGCCAACGTGCGCGAGGTCGTGAACGAGCTCAAGGTCGCCGCCGCCTCGTCGCTCGCCGCGCGGGGCAACGACGCGCTCATCACCTCGAACGTGAAGGCGCTCATGGTGAACAACGGCAACCGGTTCTCGCCCACGCACATCAAGGTCCTCACCGAGGCCAACGCCGTCTACCTGATGGGCCTCGTGACCGCCGCCGAGGGCGAGGCCGCCGCGGACATCGCGCGCCGGGCGCAGGGCGTCTCGCGCGTGGTGAAGGTCTTCGAGTACGTGAGCTGATGCCGTCTTTCGAAGCCAAGATCGCGGATCCGGCTTCGTTCGCCCGGCGCGCGGCGCTGCTGCCGCGGCCGCTGGTCTTCACCAACGGCGTCTTCGACATCCTGCATCGCGGCCACGTGACCTACCTTGCGCAAGCCCGCGCGCTGGGCGCCTCGCTCGTCGTGGCCCTGAACTCGGATGCCTCGGCGCGGCGCCTGGGCAAGGGTGAAGACCGGCCGATCAACGCGCTCGCCGACCGCTCGGC
>CAMPHL010000111.1 GCA_946885905.1 uncultured Pseudomonadota bacterium
CGACGAGCGCGACGATGTCCGCGAAGTCCCGGTCCGCCATCGCGCCGGTACGGCCATCGACATGCAACAACCGGCTCGCCGTTCGCGCCCGCGCCGGATGCTGCGCGATCAGCTCCGGCGGGAGGGCATAGTCGAAATCGGAGAGGTGCACCGACCGATTATAATTTTCATCTTCCCTCCAGCCGGGATGGCGGAATTGGTAGACGCACGGGACTCAAAATCCCGCGGTGGCAACACCATGTGGGTTCGATTCCCACTCCCGGCACCACAGGCGCAAGGCCGCCACCCCCCGTTCGTCCGGCCCGAGAGCCCAGCGCTCGGCACGAACCTCGTCGCCGCCGGAATGTGAGCCCTGTTTCATATGCAATGGACGCGGTATGAATCCTGAAACCCCGCAAATGACCCTTTGTTACGGACTATTACCGCCGGTAAGCCGCGATCAGACACGGATTTCACACCCCGGACTATGGTATCGCTGCTTGCAGCGCGGATACAAATGACCTACTGTTAATTTATCCTGGCAACAGCGGCGGCCGCTCCCTCCCACGATGGGTGGTGCTGCCCGGTTGTGGTGCAAATTTTTTTCGGGGGCTTTGCTTGGCAGTCGCAACAGGACTGAAGGGAGCACCGCAGGCCGTAGCACCTGGTGTGGCGGCGGATGCCGAGCAGGGCTCGCGCGGCGAGACGCTGTCCTCGCTCGCGGCCACTTCCGGCGATCGCTCGCGCGCATTTGCGCTGGTGCTGGTATCGGCGATCGCATTCGCCGCACTCGTTCCATTCGCGCAGCAGCCCTTGGCGGCCGTCCACGCCTTCATCCCGGGTTACCAGGCAGCGCTCGTGATGGGCGATCTCATCACCGCCTCGCTGCTCTTCGCCCAGCTGCAGTATTCCCGCTCGCGGGCGCTGCTGGTGCTCGCCTGCGGGTACCTGTTCACGGGCGCGATCGCAATCGCGCATGCCCTCACGTTCCCGGGCCTGTTCGTGCCCGGGGGGCTGCTCGGAGCGGGACCGCAAAGCACGGCGTGGCTCTACATGTTCTGGCATGCCGGCTTTCCGCTTTGCGTGATCGGCTATGCCGTGCTGAAGGGTTCGATCCAGCGCCCCGGCACGATCGGCCTGGGGGTCGCACTTTCGATCGCCGCCGCGCTGGCCTTCACGGCACTGGCCACTTCGACAGAGGGCGTCCTGCCCCCGATCATGCGGGGCAACCAATACCTGCCGGCGATGAGCCTGGTCGTGGGCAGCGTGTGGGCCCTCAGCTTCGTCGCCCTGATCGTGCTCTGGATGCGACGCGTGCACACGGTCCTCGACGTCTGGCTCCTGGTCGTCATGTGCGCGTGGATCTTCGACATCGCGCTATCGGCCGTGTTGAACGCAGGGCGCTTCGACGTGGGCTTCTACGCGGGCCGCGCCTACGGCCTCCTGGCGGCCATCCTGGTGCTGGTCGTCCTGCTGTTCGAGAACGCGAGGCTTTACCGGCGACTGGTCGAGCACACCACGCAGCTCGACGCCGCACGGCGCCGGGCGATGCAGGCCGAGCGCACCAAGGGCAACTTCCTCGCGACGATGAGCCACGAGATCCGCACCCCGATGAACGGCGTGATGGGGATGCTCGAGCTCCTCGCCCTCACGCGGCTCGACGGGGACCAGCGCACCAAGCTCGGAGTGATCCGCGAATCCGGGCGCTCGCTGCTGCGCATCCTGGACGACATCCTCGACATCTCCAAGATCGAGGCCGGGAAGGTGGAGCTGCGGCTCGAGCCGACTTCGATCGCGGCGGTGGTCGAGCGCGTACGCGCCATCCATGCGGCCAACGCCGCAAGCAAGGGCGTCCAGCTCGCCGCCGTCGTCGACGAGCGCATCAGCCCCTCGGTCATGGCGGATCCGCTTCGCCTGGGTCAGATCCTGAACAACCTCGTGAGCAATGCCGTCAAGTTCACCACGGAAGGGGCCGTGACGTTGCGCGCCGGGCTGGTCGAACGCGCCGAGGACAGGGAGGTCGTTCGGCTCACGGTCGAGGACACCGGATGCGGCATCGCGGCGCAGGACCTCTTCCGGCTGTTCGAGCCGTTCGCCCAGGCGAGCCAGAACCGCAGCGGCGGCACCGGGCTCGGACTTTCCATCTCCCGCCGGCTCGCGGAGCTGATGCAAGGCAGGGTGTACATCGAGAGCAAGCCCGGAGAGGGCACCAAGGCCATCCTCGAGATCGCCCTGCAGGTCTCGAACCTCGCGCCGAGGCAGATCATCGCCGCCGTCGAAGAGGCGCGGTCGATCGCGAACCATGCGCCCACCGTCGCGGAAGCCCGGGCCGCGGCGAGCCTCATCCTCGTGGTCGACGATCACCCGATCAACCGCATGCTGCTGGAGCAACAGCTCAATGCGCTGGGCTACGGGGTCGAGACCGCGCGCGATGGGCTGGAGGCGATGGAGCGCTTGAAGGCGGGCGGATTCGGGGCCGTCCTCACCGACTGCTACATGCCGGGAATGGACGGCTACGCCCTGGCGCGCCACATCCGCGCTCGCGAAGCCGCGCAAGGCTCGGCCCGCATCCCGGTCATCGCCTGCACGGCCAACGCGATGGAAGGCGATGCCGCCGAATGCCTGGCGGCGGGAATGGACGATGTGCTGGCGAAGCCGGTCGGGCTCGCGGAGCTGCTGCGCAAGCTCCAGGCGTGGATCCCGAAAGCCGGGCCCCTGGACCGCGATGCACTTCAGGTCCTTTCGAGCGGCGACGAAGGCAAGGAGCTCGAGATCCTGTCCCAATTCCGCCGGTACGGCGCCGAGGACGCGCATGCGCTCAAGGCGGCCATCGAATCGAAGGATGCCGCGCGCATCGCGGCGGCATCGCACCGGATCAAGTCCTCCAGCCTCTGCGTCGGGGCCATGGCCCTGGCGGACGTTTCCAGCCAGATCGAGAAGGCGGCGCGCGCGAACGACACCGTCGCGGCCTGCGCCGGCCTCGCCCGGTTCGACCGGGAGCTCGGACGCCTCAATGCGCACATCGTCGTCATGGAAAGCAGGCAATGACGGACATCGCCGGGCTCAGGATCCTGTTGGTCGAGGACCATGGATTCCAGCGCTGGCTGATGACCGACCTGCTGAACGGCCTGGGGGCGCGCGCGATCGAGGCCGTCGCGGACGGAAAGGCCGCCCTGAATGCCCTGGGCGCGGGCGAAGCATTCGACCTGGTCGTGAGCGACCTCGACATGCCGGGCGTGGACGGCATGGAGCTTTTCCGCCGCATGGCCGAGGAAGGCCATCGGGCCGGGCTCATCGTCGTGAGCGCGCATGAGCCCCACCTGCTCGCCACCGTGGAGGCCATGGCGCGCGAGTACCGCTTGAACTTCGTGGCCACGATTCCGAAGCCGCTCACCGCCACGAAGTTCGAAGCCGCGCTCGCGGCATTCGTGCCCGCATCGCGCCTCGAGAAGAACGGGCCGTCGTTCACGCGCGAGGAGATCGCCGCGAGCTTGCGCCGCGGGGAGTTCACCGCGTTCTTCCAGCCGAAGGTCCAGATCCCCTCGGGGCGCGTCCATGGGGTCGAGGCACTCGCGCGCTGGCTGCATCCCTACCGCGGCATCGTGCCGCCAGCGGCGTTCCTCGGCGTCGTCGAGTCCACGGACCTGATGGGGACGCTCACCGAACGCATCGTGCGCGATTCGCTCGCCGCCTGCCGCTCCTGGAGCGAATCGGGCAAGGAGATCAGCGTCGCGGTGAATCTCTCGGCGGCGCTGCTATCGGATCCCGGGCTCGCCGATCGGATGACCGCCCTTGCGGCGGAGGCCGGAGTCGAGCCCCGCCAGGTCACTTTCGAGATCACCGAATCGGCCGCGGGCCAGCACATGGGAAAGGAGCTCGAAAACCTCTCGCGCCTGAGGATGCGCGGCTTCGAGCTTTCGATCGACGACTTCGGGACCGGCTACTCCTCGATGCAGCGACTGTCGAACGTCCCGTTCACGGAGCTCAAGGTCGACCAGCTCTTCGTGCGCAACGCCGAGCGCGACGCCGCGAGCCTCGCCATTGTCGACTCGAGCATCCAGTTGGCGAATCGCCTCGGCATGAGGTCGGTCGCGGAAGGCGTCGAGACCCAGGCGCAATGGAAGATGCTGCTCGGGATGGGCTGCGGGTTCGCCCAAGGCCATTTCATCGGCGAGGCGATGGATGGGATGCGGTTCATCGAATGGCTCGAGGAACGCGAACGGGGGTGCGCATGAAGATCGGAACCAGGCTTTCGCGATACCTGACGGCCATGCGCGCGGATGTCCTCGGCCACGCGGCTTTCGCCGCTGCCGTAGCCCTCATCCTGGTGATGGCCTGGACTCTCTTCGGCGTCATGTCCATGGCGAAGAAGTCCGAGGCGTGGACCGGGCAGTCGCTCGAGCTGGTGCAGCTGCTCGGCGACCTGGACGGATCCCTTGCCCATGCCGAGCAGGCGCACGGCGTGTTCCTTTCGGGCGACGGCCAGCGATTCCGCGCCGAGCTGGACCGCGCGATCGCAAGCGTCAATGCCCAGGCCGACAAGCTGCGGCGTGCGGTCGCGCTCGACCAGCGGCAGCGAGAACGCACGGTGAAGCTCCAGGCCCTCATCGCGGACCGGTTCGCATCGATGCAGGAGGAGCATGCTGCCCGTGCGAACGAGGGCGCCGAGCGAACGGCTGCCTTCGCCGCGGCGATGAAGGGGCTCGAGAGCGGTGTTGCGATCCGCAACCTGAGCGGCGAGATGGAGCGCGAGGAAATGCGCCTGCTGGCCGAGCGGCGTGCCGCGCAACAGCAAAGCCTCGAGCGCTCCCTCTGGGTGCTCGGCATCGCCATCGCCATCGCGCTCGCCGTGCTGGTCCCGGGCTACCTGGGCTTCGTGAAGCTGGGCAGGGCGCGCCACCGGGCCGAGCGCCGCGTGTTCGACATGGCCCAGTCGATGCCGGCCGCCGTGTTCCAGTATCGGTCCTTCTCGGGAGGTCCCGGACGCTACGAGTTCTTCAGCGACAGCGCGCAGCGGCTGCGCGGAGTTCCTCGCGCCAGGGCCCTGGAAGATCCGGAAGCGGTTCTCGGCACGGTCTTGCCGAAGGACCGCGCGGCCTTGCTCGGGGCGATGGAAAAGGCGGAGCTGGGACGCACCCTGCTCGAGCACGACTTCCGCGTGCAGGACCAGGAAGGCAAGGTCCGCTGGCTTCGCGTGGTGTCGATGCCGCGGCAGGAAGCCGACGGCGTCCTGTGGACCGGGCATTGGGAGGACGTGACCGAAAAACGCTCGATGGCGCGGTCGTTGAAGGAGCTGAACGAATCCCTGGACGAATCCGTGCGCGCGCGGCGGCGTTTCGTGGCCACGCTGAGCCACGAGCTGCGTACTCCCTTGAGCAGCGCCCTGGCGACTCTCGAGCTCCTCACCCGGACGAGCCTCGACGACGAGCAAAAAGCCAGCCTCTACGTGGTGTACGAGTCGGCGCAGTCGGCCATGCGGATCGTCGACGACATCCTCGACTTCTCCAGGGTGGAGGCGGGAATGGCCCCGTTGCGTCCCGAGCCCGCGTCGATCCGCCAGGTCGTCGGGAAAGTCGCCGAGGCGCACACGACGCTCGCGAGCGGCAAGGGCTCTACCCTCACCCACGGTGTCGACGACCGGATCAGCCCGGCCGTGCTGGTGGATACGCAGCGGCTGCAGCAGGTCCTGAACAACTTCCTCTCCCATGCGATCGCCTCCAGCGAGAAAGGCGCGATCGAGCTCAAGGCGGAGCTGCTCGCGTGCAGCAACGGCGAGGATGTCGTCCGTTTCACGGTCCGCGACACCCGCCCGAGATCCGCCGAAGCCGGCGGCAATCGCCTGTTCGAGCCTTTCGTGGGCGCGAGCGAAGAGACGACCCACCGTTACGACGGCACCGGCCTCGGGCTGTCGATGTGCCGGCGGTTGGCCGAGCTCATGGGCGGGTCCGTGGATACGCAGGGCGAGGAAGGCGCCGGGAACCGCATGGTGCTCGTCGTCCCGCTGCCGGTGGCGACGGAAGCGAGCGCGCCGGAGGGACTATCGGCCGCCGCGTCTTCGGCCGTGAGCACCGAGCGCCGCGAAGCCCCCAGCGTGCAGGAAGCGGAAGCGGAGGGCACGTTGGTGCTGGTGGTCGACGACCACCCGATCAATCGCCTCGTCCTGCTTCGACAGGTGAACACCCTGGGGTACGCCGCCGAGGCGGCGCAGGACGGCGTCGAGGCGACCGAGCGCTGGAGCAGCGGCCGTTTCGGGCTGGTGATCACCGATTGCCAGATGCCGGAGATGGACGGCTACGAGCTCGCGCGCCACATTCGCGAGGTCGAGGCGCGCAGCAGCAACGTTCGCGTGCCGATCATCGCCTGCACCGCCACTCCCCTGGGCGACGAGGAGGAAAAGTGCCTCGCGGCGGGGATGGACGACTACGTCGCCAAGCCGATCCAGCTTTCCGTGCTGGCCGCGAAGCTGCAGCGTTGGCTCCCCCTTCCGGGATCGCCCCTGGTGCTCGCAACCGACCAGGGTGTCGTGCCGGCGGCCCCGCCGCGCCCTGCCCTCGATCCGATCGATCGCGCGATCCTCGTCAAGGTTTCCGGGGGCGATTCGAGGAAGAGGTCCGAGGTCCTTTCGAGGTTCCGCAGCGTGGCGGGCGCCGAGACCAACGCCCTGCGGGGCGCCATCGAAGGCGTGGACATCAAGGCGGTCATGCAGGCGTCCCGGCGCATCAAGGAGGAAAGCGATGCGATCGGGGCGTTCCCGCTCTCGATGGTGGCCGGCCGCATCGAGAACGCGGCCACCGCGAACGACTGGAGCGCGATCGGGCGGGGCATGGAGGAGTTCCGCAGGGAGCAGGCCCGCCTGAACTCGTCGATCGAGGTGCTCTAGCGCGGCGCCCGCCTGGTTCCCCCGGAGGACTCCTCGCGGTCCAAGGCACCGGAATTCCGCAATCTGCGCGCCGCATAAGTCAGGCTCCACCGAGCTTGCACGGAGCCTCGATGAATTCGTTGCGCGTAGGCCGTCTCCTGCTGGTCCTTTGCTGCGCGTTCGCAGCCCTTGCCCATGCCGCGCCACCTGCCCGGTGGACGATGATCGACCTGGGCGATCTCGCGGGAGGCGCCGGCGGCAGCACGGCGCTCGCGATCAACGACCGCGGCGCGATCGTGGGATCGGCGACCGCGGCGGTACCCGGCGGCTTCGCGCTGCATGGCTTCGTCTGGGAGGACGGCGCGATGCGCGACCTGGGCACGCCGCCGGGCACGACGATGAGCGACGCGATCGACATCAACGACCGGGGATTCGTGCTGGGCGGCGACGGCCTTGGCGGCCAGTACCTGTGGCGAGACGGCGAATGGGTCCGCCTTTCGGTTCCCGGCGTCGTGGACCGGATCAACAAGTTCGGCGACATGGCCGGGGCCCATACCGTGGCCGGGCGCACCCACGTGTACCTGCTGAAGGGGACGGTGCTGCACGACGGCGGCACTCTCGGCGGGAGCTTCGCCTCGCCGGAGGCGATGAACGACCGGGGCGCGATCGTCGGGCGCTCGTCGCTCGCGGGCGAAGCCGGGATCCACGCGTTCAAGTACCAGGACGGCACGATGACCGACCTCGGCC
>CAMPHL010000112.1 GCA_946885905.1 uncultured Pseudomonadota bacterium
GTTATACTCCACCTCCATGAACGCTCTCGATCTCAACGGAAGGAACGCCGTCGTCACCGGCGGCGCGGCGGGCATCGGGTTGGCCATCGCGCAGCGCCTCGCCGCCTCGGGCGCGCACGTGAGCCTCTGGGACCGCGACGACGAGGCGCTGGCCTCCGCCACCGCGGCACTGGGCAGCGCCCATTGCGCCCGCCTCGACGTGGCGGACGAATCCCAGGTGCAGGCCGCGCTCGCCTCGACGGTGCAGGCGCTCGGCAAGGTCGACGCCCTCGTCTGCAGCGCCGGCATCACCGGGCCCAACCTGGCGACCGAGGATTACCCGGTGGCCGAATGGAAGCAGGTGCTGGACATCAACCTGACGGGTGTCTTCCTCTGCAACAAGGCGCTGGTGCCGCACATGAAGAAGCACGACTACGGGCGGATCGTGAACATCGCCTCGATCGCGGGCAAGGAAGGAAATCCCAATGCCAGCGCCTACAGCGCCTCGAAGGCGGGCGTGATCTCGCTCACCAAGTCGCTCGGCAAGGAGCTCGCGAAGACCGGCATCCGCGTGAACTGCGTGACACCCGCCGCGGTGAAGACGGGCATGTTCGAGCAGATGACGCAGCAGCACATCGACTTCATGCTCTCGAAGATCCCGATGGGGCGCTTCGGGCACGTCGACGAGATCGCCGCCATGGTGTCGTGGCTGTGCACCGAGGAATGCTCGTTCTCGACCGGCGCGGTGTTCGACCTCTCGGGTGGGCGCGCGGTCTACTGAGGCCGGGCGCGGCCGCGCTCACGGCCCGATCGTGGTTTCGCCTTCGACGCGCCCGTCCCTGTAGAACACGATCTTGCGCGCCGGGACGGAGGCCGTGAAGCGGTATTCGAGGTGGCGCGTGCACTTGCAAGCGGGCCTCGCGCCCGCGTACCTCGCCTGGATCCGGGCCGGCTGCCCGAGAGCGATCTCGTTCAGGCGACAGGCCGGCGCCTCGTCGAGCTCGACCTCGGCCGGCTGCGCCGCGGCCTGGAACACGAGGCTCGCGGCGAGCAAGCCCGTCGCGAAGAGCGCTTTCACGGCTCCCCATCCTTCGGCTTGGACAGCAGCTCCTCCGAGACCAGGCGGCCGATGAGGATCGCGGGATACAAGGTGCCGATTATCGCGGCCATCATCGTGAACGTGCGCGCCAGGGGATGCACGGGCGTGATGTCGCCGAAGCCCAGCGTCGTGAGCGCCACGAAGGCGAAGTAGTTGAGGCTTCCCGTGATGTCCGCGTGCGAAGCCGGATGGCCGAGCAGCAGGAAGGCGCCCGGGAACGAGATCGCGATCAGCTGGAAGATCAGCGAAAGGATCATTCCGGCGAGCAGGTAGAGCGCGATCGCTCCCTGGATCCGATGCACGTTGACGCGCCCGGGCGCGAACACGCGCCGCGTGAGGAGGTAGCCCAGGATGAGCAGGGTCGCCACCGCGAGCACGTACCCCACGTAGAGGAGGTCCTCCGCGCCCCAAGCCACGTAGGAGAGCCGGCACGTGACGCAGGCGATGCAGCCGGCGACGAAGAGGTCCGTGAGCCAGAGGTTGCCCCAGATCATCAGCGCCGCGAGGCCCAGCACGCCCATGAGGAAGATGTGCGACCAATGGGCCGAGCCCGCGGCGAGCTCCGAGAGGGGCGCGACAAGGAAGATGTCCACCACGAGCACGAAGAGCATCAGGGTGAGCGCCCGGTCGGCGAAGGGCAGCTTGGCCAGCCGCGCAGCTCGCGCGTCGCGGGTCTGCGCCGAGCTCACCATCCGGGATCCTGCGGGAAGGTCTTGCGGGACGGGGGCGCGGGGGGTTCGGTTTCCCGCGGCGGCAGGAAGAACTCGCGCGGGCTGTGCGCGAAGAGCGCGCCGGAGCTCCTGCGCGAGCTCGGCGCGCGCGCGAACGTCGTTCCCTGGGCCCGCATCGCCACGTTGAGGGCGAGGGCGAAGCTCACGCCGAGGTTCATCGCGCCGACCAGGAGCACGAAGACGAAATAGGTCGCGAAAATGCCGGCATCGAGGTCCGACGATACCGCCGCGTAGCCCAGGTTGGCCGAGGCGAACGTGACGTGGCGGATGTCGATGTTGAGCCCGAGCAGCAGCCCGGCGAACCCCGTGAATGCAAGGAGCATCCCGAAGATCGCGTTGCCCATCAGCCCGCCCAGGTTGGCGCCGAGGTAGCTGGCCATGCGGTTGCGCGTGCCCGCGGGCATCCAGCGCAGCAGCGGCGAGGCGCGCACGCGCTCGGGGAAGTCGAGCACCGCGCTGTAGTTGTCGTACCAGCCCGAGACGAGCCCGGCGGCGAAGAGCCACACGCCGGCGATGGCTCCGTGCAGGAGCGCATACCCCATCACCGGACGCAGCTCGTAGAGCATCGACCCGGCCTTTTGCGGGCCGACGAAGGCAACGCCGTAGTAGGAGCCGTACATCGACGCGATCGCCATGGCGAGCGGCATGGCGAGCGCGATGTTGCCGAAGATGGCCACGAGCTGCGTGCGCACGACGCTCGCGATCAGCCGCGCCAGCTTGTCCAGCGGCGCCTTGGCCGAATGCGTCGTCTCCTCGACCGTCGCCGCGATCATGGCCGCCGTCATCGCAGGCTGCTTGGTCGCCACCGTGCAGTGCAGCAGCATGATGATCACGAAGCCCAGGGAATAATCGAGGCAGATGAGCAACGTATCGAGCAGCGGGGGCAGGTGCTCCTCCCTCACCTCCATCTTGAGCAAGGCCATTATCGCGATGATCGCGCCGGCGCCCATCGCGCTTCGCATCATCTCGTAGTACTCGGCCGCGGTGCCCGTGGCGTAGTGCTCTCCGGTGCGGCTGGCGTTCTCCGTGACCCGCTTGGCGAGGATGCGGGTGTTCGCTCTCCAGACATGGGCGATGCTCAGGCGCACCTCGCTCGCCTTCACCATCGTGCGCACGAGCACGTAGCGGTTGCGCACGCGCTCCGAGCCCGAGGACTGCGACGTATGCAGCAGCAGCTCCAGGCGCCGCAGCTGCTGCTCCATGCGCTCGAGAAGATAGGTCACGCGCACGCTGGTTCCGCGCCGCCTGCCGACGGAGCGCAACCGCTCGACCGCCTCCAGGCCCTGCGCCAGCAGGACATGCACGTGCTGGTCCTCCGTGCCGCCCTGGCCGGCCGCGAGCCTCGCGAGGTAGCCGGCCACCTCGCGCTGCAGCGCGAGGAAGGGCGAATCGTGGCGCGCGGCGGCAGGATCGACGTGCAGCAGCTCGCTCGCGCTGCCCTCGGCCGCGACGCGCACGGCGAGCACCTCGATGGCACCGACGATCCCGCCGCGCATCACGGCGATCACGCCCTTGCCCGGCTCGGCCCCCGCATCGATCACGGAGGCGAGCTCGCTCCAGGCGTCCTCGGGGATCGCCGTGACCCATTCGGCATCGCCCCGGCGATCGAACATTCGCTCGAAGACGTCGCGGAACTCCCCCGGCCGGGCGGGCGCGGGGAGCAGGCGCTCGTACATGCGATCGATGATCTCGCCCATGAAGCCTCGCGGCGAGAGCACGCCGGTCTCGGCGAAGAGGGCGATGCCCGAGGAAATTTCGAAGGAGCCGTGCACCGCTGCGCGCACTGCCTGGCACGCCTTCTCGTCCTGCCGCAGGACCGCCGCGAGCGCCCGCATGCGGGCAATCGCCGTCGGGGCATCGGCCGGATCATCGGGCCGGACCCATGCAGCAAGCCCGATCAACAGGGAGACGGCGTCGCCCTCGAACGACGGCAGCGCAGCCCCGCCCGCGGCAATTGCCGGCAGCGCGTCGTCCTGGACGACCCGGGAGCTCATCGCGTCTTCGCCACCTTGCCCGCCTTCCGGCGAGCGCGGATCCCCTGAAGGGGGCTCGGCTGCTTCCCGCGTGCCGGCGCGGCGCGGGTCCGTGACAGTCTCGAGGTGGCATTCAATGGTCCTACCTCCTGCCGCATCCTAGCAAGCCAGGGCCATCCCCGCCGCGCATTTCCGGGAGTACCATCGAACGGCCAAGTACCGTCCGCCAACTCTCCACGGCAATCCCCAAAACCGCTCCAGGAGATCGCAATGGGCATTCCCATCTCTATCACCATCAATGGCAAGCAGGTCCAGGCCGACATCGACCCTCGCACGCTGCTGGTCGACTTCATCCGCGTGAACCTCGGGCTCACCGGCACGCACGTCGGCTGCGATACGGCCCAGTGCGGTGCCTGCACCGTCCACCTGGATGGCCGCGCCGTCAAGGCATGCAACGTCCTGGTTGCGCAGGCGCAGGGCTCGAGCGTGACCACGATCGAGGCCCTCGCGGGCGCGGACGGCAAACTGCACCCGATGCAGGAAGCGTTCCGCGAGTGCCACGGCCTGCAGTGCGGCTTCTGCACGCCGGGCATGGTGATGAGCGCCATCGACCTGGTCCAGCGCCACCCGGGCGCGGACGAGAAGGCGATCCGCGAGGGGCTGGAAGGAAACCTTTGCCGCTGCACCGGCTATCACAACATCGTGAAGGCGGTGCAGCAGGGCGCGGCCGCGATGGCCGCGGGCAAATCCGTCAAGGCGACGGCCGAGAAGGCCGCCGCCCACGCCGACTAGGAGGCCAGCATGGGCGCAAACGATTCCGGATTCATCGGCAAGTCGGTCAAACGCAAGGAAGACGCGCGCTTCCTCACGGGAGCCGGCCAGTACACCGACGACGTAGCGATGCCGAACCAGGCGCATGCGTACTTCCTGCGCTCGCCGCACGCGCACGCCAAGATCAGGAACATCGACACGGCGGCGGCGAAGAAGGCCCCCGGCGTGCTCGCGATCTACACCGGCGCGGACCTCGAGGGCGTGAACGGCCTGCCGTGCGGCTGGCTCATCACCAGCACCGACGGCACGCCGATGAAGGAGCCCCCGCACCATGTCCTTGCCAAGGGCAAGGTCCGCTACGTCGGCGACCAGGTGGCGCTCGTCGTCGCCGAAACGCGCGACCAGGCCAAGGACGCCGCGGAGCTGATCGACGTCGATTACGAGGTGCTGCCCGCCGTCGTCAACGTGATGGACGCGTTGAAGCCCGGCGCGCCGCAGGTGCACGACGAAGCGCCGGGGAACAAGTGCTACCACTGGGCGCTGGGCGACAAGGCCGCGGTGGACGCCGCTTTCGCCAAGGCCGCGCACGTGACGAAGATCGACATCGTGAACAACCGCCTGATTCCGAACGCGATCGAGCCGCGCGCGGCGGTGGCGTCCTACCACCGCGCGCAGGACGAATACACCTTGTATGTGACCAGCCAGAATCCGCACGTCGAGCGGCTCCTGATGACCGCGTTCGTGCTCGGGCTGCCCGAGCACAAGGTGCGCGTGATCGCGCCGGACGTGGGCGGCGGATTCGGCTCCAAGATCTACCTCTACGCCGAAGAGACCGCGATGGTGTGGGCCTCGAAGCGCGTGAACCGCCCGATCAAGTGGGTGTGCGAGAGGAGCGAGTCGTTCCTTTCCGACGCGCACGGCCGCGACCACGTCACGCACGCCGAGCTCGCGATGGACAAGGACGGCAAGTTCCTCGGCCTTCGGGTGCAAACCACGGCCGCGATGGGTGCGTACCTCTCCACTTTCGCCTCGTGCATTCCCACGATCCTGTACGCGACGCTGCTTGCCGGCCAGTACACGACGCCGGCGATCCACGCCGAGGTGACGGCGGTGTTCACCAACACGGCACCCGTGGACGCTTATCGGGGCGCCGGGCGGCCGGAGGCCACGTACGTGGTCGAGCGCATCGTCCACCAGGCCGCGGCCGAGATGAAGATCGCGCAGGACGAGCTGCGCCGGCGCAACTTCATCCGCACGTTCCCGTACCAGACGCCGGTGGCGCTCCTCTACGACACCGGCGGCTACGACGCCTGCCTCGACGAAGCGATGAACATCGCCGACACGAAGGGCTTCGAGGCGCGCCGGGCCGAAGCGGCCGGGCGCGGCAAGCTGCGCGGTATCGGCTACGCGTCCTATATCGAGGCGTGCGGCATCGCACCTTCGAACGTCGCCGGCGCATTGGGCGCGCGGGCCGGATTGTTCGAAGCCGGCGAGGTGCGCGTGCATCCTACGGGCAGCGTGACCGTCTTCACCGGCTCGCACAGCCACGGCCAGGGGCACGAGACCACGTTCGCCCAGGTCGTCGCTTCGCGCCTGGGCATCCCGGTCGAGAACGTGGACGTGGTCCACGGCGATACCGGCCGCGTGCTCTTCGGCATGGGCACCTACGGCTCGCGCTCGCTCGCCGTCGGCGGCACCGCGATCGTGAAGGCCGTGGACAAGATCGTCGCCAAGGGCAAGAAGATCGCCGCGCACCTGCTGGAAGCGGCCGAAAGCGACATCGAGTTCGCCGACGGCAAGTTCACCGTCGCCGGCACCGATCGCAGCAAGACCTTCGGCGAGGTCGCGCTCACCGCCTACGTCCCGCACAACTCTCCGCTCGACAAGCTCGAGCCGGGCCTGAACGAGACCGCGTTCTACGATCCCACCAACTTCACCTTCCCCGCGGGCACGCACATCTGCGAAGTCGAGATCGACCCGGACACCGGCCGGGTGGAGGTGGTGAACTTCAGCGCCTGCGACGACTTCGGCAACATCATCAACCCGATGATCGTCGAGGGGCAGGTGCACGGGGGCCTCGCACAGGGCATCGGCCAGGCCCTCCTCGAGAACTGCGTCTACGACAGGGAGAGCGGCCAGTTGCTGACGGGCAGCTACATGGATTACGCCATGCCGCGCGCCGACGACCTCCCGGCCTTCAAGGTGGCGACCAAGGTCACGCCCTGCACGCACAACCCGCTGGGCGCCAAGGGCTGCGGCGAGGCGGGCGCGATCGGGGCGCCGGCTGCGCTCATGAACGCGGTGATGGATGCGCTCGCCGCAAAAGGCGTGAAGCACTTCGACATGCCGGCCTCGCCGCATCGCGTATGGAACGCGATCCGCGAAGCCGCCACGGCTTGAGGAGAACTCCCCCATGTACGCCATCGAATACCGCAAGCCCAAGACCCTCGCCGAGGCGGCGCAGGCGCTTTCGCAAACGGGCGGCAAGGC
This sequence comes from uncultured Pseudomonadota bacterium, assembly GCA_946885905.1. Next base: position 7,044 of record CAMPHL010000112.1, read on the forward strand.
GCTCGCAGGCGGCCAGAGCCTCGTGGCCGCGATGAAGCTGCGGCTGGCCCAGCCGGGCACGCTCGTGGACCTGGGAGGGCTCGCCGAGCTGAAGGGCATCCGCAAGGACGGCGACAAGCTCGTGATCGGGGCCTCGAGCCGTCACGCGGAGATCGCATCCTCCTCCGTGGTGAAGGGTGCGATTCCCGCGCTGTGTGCCCTCGCCGAAGGCATCGGCGACCGCCAGGTGCGCAACATGGGCACGATCGGCGGCTCGATCGCCAACGCCGATCCGGCCGCGGATTGGCCCGCCGCGCTCGTCGCCTGCAACGCCACCGTCGTCACCAACAAGCGCCAGGTGCCCGCCGACCAGTTCTTCAAGGGCATGTTCGAGACCGCGCTCGCCTCCGACGAGATCGTGACGGCGGTGTCCTTCCCGCTGCCGAAGCAGGCCGCGTACGCCAAGTTCCCCAACCCCGCTTCGCGCTTCGCGTTGGTGGGTGTCTTCGTGGCCAGGCACGCGGACGGCTCGGTGCGCGTG
>CAMPHL010000113.1 GCA_946885905.1 uncultured Pseudomonadota bacterium
TGACCTCGATCGAGGCGACCGACGGCGAGTACGTCTGGAAGGTGCGCTCGACGCCTTCGCCGCTGGAGATCTTGCGGACGATGAACGAGGAGTTGAGGCCGCGGTTGCGCTTGGCGATCACCACGCCCTCGTACGCCTGCTCACGCTTCTTGTCGCCCTCGACCACCTGCACCTTCACGACCACGGTGTCGCCCGGGGCGAAATTCGGGATCTTGCGGTTCAACCGCTTGATCTCTTCCTGCTCCAGCTTGCCGATCAGATCCATCTTCGATGTCCTTTCCTTTCGCCGGCTTTCCCGGCCTTTCGCGCAGAGCCGACTCGTCGGATGCGCGCGGTTTGTGATTACTGCTGTTGCTGCTGCCCTGCCTGCATCTGCCTGCGATATTCCTCGAGCAACTCCCGGTCCTCCTTCGACAGCGCCTTCTCGTCGAGGAGCTCCGGCCGCCGCCGCCACGTCCGCCCCAGCGCCTGCTTCCTGCGCCAGCGGGCGATCGCCGCGTGGTTGCCCGACAACAGCACCTCGGGCACCCTCATTCCCTTCCACTCCTCCGGCCGCGTGTAGTGCGGCGTGTCGAGGAGCCCTCGCGGCAGCGACGCGGATCGTTCGGCGAACGAATCCTGCGCCGCGCTCTGCGCGTCGTTGAGGCTGCCCGGAAGCCGCCTCACGATGCAATCGATCATCACCATCGCGGGGAGCTCTCCCCCCGAAGTGACGTAGTCGCCGATCGAGACCTCGCGTTCGACTACCCTTTCCACCAGACGCTCGTCGATGCCTTCGTAGCGGCCTGCGACGACCACCAGGCCCTCCATCGACGAGAGCTCCTTCACCAGTCCTTCGCCGAGCCGTTCGCCCTGGGGCGACATCAGCACGACGTGCGGGTGAACCCCCGCTTGCCTCTGCCGCGCCTTCGCGGCCTCGATGCATGCCTCCAGCGGTCCGGGCAGCATCACCATCCCCGGCCCGCCCCCGTAGGGCCGGTCGTCGACCCTGCGGTAACTGTCCTGCGTGAAATCGCGCGGATCCCACGTCTTCATTTCGAACCGCTTCTCGTCCAGCGCGCGGCGGGTGATGCCATGGTCGGCCAGGGCATCGAACATCTCCGGGAAGATCGTCACGACGTCGAATCGCTTCACGCGTCGTAATCCGCCTTCCAGACCACCGTGATGCTGCGCGAAGCCCGGTCCACGACCTTCACGTACTCGGGCACGAAGGGAATCATCCGCTCGCGCTCGCCCTTCACCACCATGACGCCCGTGTCCCCCGTGTCGAAGAATCCTTCCACGCGGCCGAGCACGGCGCCCGACTCGTCCTTCACCTGCAGGCCGACGAGGTCGACCCGGTAGAGCGTCCCTTCCTCGGCCTCGCCGAGCGCCTCGCGCGTGACCGCGACATCGGCGCCGCGCAACCGCTCGACCGCCTCGGGATCCTCGCAGCCCTGCAGCTTCGCCACCGGCCCCCTGGCATGCAGCTCGAAATCCTCCAGCGCCAGGCCGATCCATCCTTCCGGCGCGCGCACGATCCACTGTGCGTACTCGTCGAGCCCGGCGGGATCTTCCGTGAACGGCTTGATGCGAGCCCAGCCGCGAACGCCGAACGGGCCGACGATGCGGCCCATCACCACCAGCTCGGTTTCGTCGCCCTCGAAGCGCGCCGGCGCCCCTTGGGCCGAAGCTCTACTTGGCCGGCGCGGCGGCGGGCTTGCCCGCGACTTCGCTCTTGCCACGCTTGATCAGCTTCTTCACCGCGGCCGACGGCTGGGCGCCTCGCTTGACCCAGTGCTCGACGCGATCGAGCGCCAGCCGGTACTTCGGCTCCTGCTCGGCGGCTTTCGGGTTGTAGAAGCCGATGCGCTCGATGAAGCGCCCGTCGCGGGGCATGCGCGAATCGGCGACGACGACGTTGTAGAACGGGCGGTTCTTGGCTCCGCCACGGGCCATGCGAATCACAACCATTGTTTCTCCTTGGCGCCGGTTGGTAACCGGCAACGTTGCCGACTGGCGACCCAGCCGACGATTACGACGAAAGACCGGGATTATAGCGTAAAAACAGTCCCCTAGCCTGGCCGAGCCCGGCCCGGTGTGTCTTCCGGCGAGGCGTTCAGGGGGGCCGACGCCTTCGGCTGCGCGATCCTCATCGCCCGCCGGGGAACATGCCCTTCATGTTGCGCAGCATCTTGCCGAGGTTGCCCCCGCGCATCATCTTCATCATCTTCTGCATGTTCTCGAACTGCGAGAGCAGGCGGTTCACCTCCTGCACCTGCACGCCCGCGCCCGCGGCGATGCGCCGCTTGCGCGAGGCCTTGAGCAGCTCCGGCTTCCTGCGCTCGGCCGGCGTCATCGCGTTGATGATGCCCTCGGTGCGGCGCAGGGACTTCTCCTGCAAATCCGGGGCCGCCGAGGCCATCTGCGTGATCTGGATCGGGAGCTTGTCGGCCAGGCCGGCCACGCCGCCCATCTTCTTCATCTGCTGCAGCTGCGTCTTGAAGTCCTCGAGGTCGAAGTCCTTGCCTTTCTTGAACTTCTCGGCAAGGCGCGTGGCCTCCTTCTCGTCGACCTTGGCGCGCGCCTCCTCCACCAGCGAGAGGATGTCGCCCATGCCGAGGATGCGCGAGGCCATGCGCTCGGGGTGGAAGGGCTCGAGCCCCTCCATCTTCTCGGACACGCCCACGAACTTGATCGGCTTGCCGGTCACGTGGCGCACCGAAAGGGCCGCGCCGCCGCGGGCGTCGCCGTCCAGCTTGGTGAGCACGATGCCGGTGAGGGGCAGCGCTTCGTTGAACGCGCGCGCGACGTTCACCGCGTCCTGGCCCTGCATCGAGTCGACCACGAAGAGCGTTTCGATCGGCTTCAACGCCGCGTGCAGCTCCTTCACCTCGGCCATCATCTGCTCGTCGATCGCCAGGCGCCCCGCGGTATCGACGATCAGCGTGTCGTGATAGTGCTTGCGGGCGTAGTCGAGCGCGTCGCGCGCGATGTCGACCGGCTTCTGCGAAGGATTCGACGGGAAGAGGTCGATCTCGAGGCTCTTCGCCAGCGTCGCGAGTTGGTCGATGGCCGCGGGACGGTAGACGTCGGTGGAAACCATCAGGACCTTGCGCTTGGTGGTGGCGCGGATCAGGCGCGCGAGCTTCCCCGCCGACGTCGTCTTGCCGGAGCCTTGCAGCCCGGCGAGCAGGATCACCGCCGGGGGCTGGGTGGCGAAGTCGAGTCCCGTGCTCGTCCCGCCCATGAGCCGCACGAGCTCCTCGTGCACGATGCCCACCAGCGCCTGCCCCGGCGTGAGGCTGCCGATCACTTCCTGGCCGAGCGCCTTGTCCTTCACGCGCCCGACGAAATCCTTGACCACCGGCAGGCCCGCGTCGGCGTCCAGGAGCGCCAGCCTCACCTCGCGCAGCATCTCCTGGACGTTGTCCTCGGTGATGCGCGCATGTCCGCGCAGGGTCTTGACGACGTTGGAGAGGCGATGGGTGAGGGCGTCGAGCATGGGGAACGGGTAAACTGGAAGTTCTTGCGGGAAACGGCACCGAAATGCCTGAATTGCTTCTGTATTTTAGCACCGCCGCCTGCTGGCTCCTGCTCTCCGGATTGGCCTGGCGGGCCTCTCGCCCGGCGCTTGCCGCGGGTCCCGACGTCCGCGCGGACATGCGCCCCGAGAACTTCCTCGTGCCGGTCGCGCTCGTGCTGCACGCGATGCTGCTCTACCAGCGGGTGCTCACGCGGGAGGGGATGGACCTGGGTGTGGCCAACGCGGTGTCGCTGCTCGTCTGGCTCACGCTCCTCATCTACTGGGTCGCGAGCCTGGTCTACGACGGCCTGGCCGGAATCCTCGGGATGATGGCGCCGGTGGCGCTGGCGGCCCTGCTGCTGCAGGCCGCCATCCCCACGCATCACTACGTGCCCTACGCGGGCGATCCGCTGTTCACGCTGCACTTCGGCATCGCGATGCTGGCCTACAGCCTCTTCATCGTGGCCACGGTGCACGCCGTGCTCATGCTCGCGCTCGAGAAATGGCTGCACCGCGGGGTGCTCCCGCCGTTCCTGAAATCCCTTCCGCCCCTGCTGGAGATGGAGGCGCTGCTCTTCCGCATCCTTCTCGCGGCCTTCGTGCTGCTCACCCTCACCGTCGTCTCCGGGGTCTTCTTCTCCGAGCAGCTCTTCGGCAAGCCGCTCACGCTGAACCACAAGACGCTCTTCGGGATCATCTCGTGGGCGATCTTCGGCGCGTTGCTCGCCGGCCACTACTTGCGCGGATGGCGCGGCAAGCAGGCGGTGCGCTGGACGCTCGCGGGCTTCACCGCGCTGCTGCTCGCCTACATCGGCAGCAAGGTGGTCCTCGAGCTGATCCTCCAGCGCTGAGGCCTCGAAGCAGGCGCCTTGGACGCGATCCCCCTCAGTTGGCTGTTCGCCGCGCTCGCCGCGCTGCTGCTCGGCTCGGGCTTCTTCTCGGTCGCCGAAACCAGCATGATGGCGCTCAACCGCTACCGGTTGAAGCACCTGGTCAAGCAGGGCAATAGGGCGGCGCGCCTCACCCAGGCGCTGCTGGACCGCACCGACCGGCTGCTCGGCGTGATCCTGCTCGGCAACAACCTCATCAACTCGGCCTCCTCGGTGCTCGCCACCGTGATCTGCGTGCGGCTCTTCGGCGAGGGCGAAGTCACGCTCATGATCGCCACGGGTGCCATCACCTTCTTCATCCTCGTCTTCAGCGAGATCACCCCCAAGGTGATCGGCGCCACTTATCCGGAAGTCATCGCCCTGCCTTCGGCCTTCGTGCTCACGCCGCTGCTGCGCCTGGCCTACCCGCTCGTGTGGTTCGTGAACCTCTTCGTGCAGGGGCTGCTCCGGCTTCTGTTCATCAAGCCGCGGCAGGATTCGGCCGGCCAGCTGTCCATGGCGGAGCTGCGCACGCTCGTGCTCGAGGGGGGCAAGTTCATTCCCAAGAAGCACCAGTCGATCTTCCTCAACCTCTTCGAGCTCGAGGACATGACGGTCGACGACACCATGACCCCGCGCGGGCAGATCGAGTCGATCGACCTGAAGGACGACATCGACGACATCCGCAACGCGCTCGCCACGGCCCACCACACGCGCCTGGTGGTGTGCGAGGGCGGCCTCGACAACGTGGCGGGGATCCTGCACGTGCGCAAGGTGTTGAACGCCACCCGCCGCGACCCCATCGAGCTCGAGGGCCTGCGCTCGATCCTGCGCGACCCCTACTTCGTCCCCGAGGGCACGCCGCTGCTCGACCAGCTCACCCGCTTCCAGGAGAACCAGCGCCACGTGGGCCTGGTCGTGGACGAGTACGGCGAGATCCTGGGCCTGGTGACGCTCAAGGACATCCTCGAGGAGATCGTGGGCGAGTTCACCAGCCAGGCGATCGGATCGGCGGCGCTCTTCCATCGCGAGTCCGACGGCAGCGTAATCGCCGATGGCGCCTGCTCGCTGCGGGTGCTGAACCGCAAGGCCGGCTTCCAGTTCCCGCTCGACGGGCCCAAGACCATCAACGGGCTGCTGCTCGAGCAGCTCGAGGACATCCCCGAGGGCGGCACCACGCTCAACGTCGCCGGACACCCCGTCGAGATCATGCAGGTGCAGAACCGCATGGTGAAGGTGGTGCGCATCCAGCCGCGGCTCGCGCGGCCCGAAGAGGAAGAGAAAGCCGCCGCCTAGCGGTAGCGCGCCACGAACTTGCGGTCGATGTGATCCTTCCAGTGCCACGCCCAGCGGCCCTTCCACGATAGCGGGCCCCACATGCCGACGGCGCACTTGCGCCCGGTCGAAACGAGCGCGAGGTACCTTGGGTTCGGCACGTGCCTTTCCAGGGGACCCCCGGCGAGCGCGGCGCGCAGGTTCGCGGCGAGGATGGGTGCCGCGCGCACGGCGAAGACGCCGGCCTTCGGCACCTCGTGGCCATCGACCGTGGCGCAATCGCCGAGGGCGAAGACGTCCGGGTAGCCCGCGGCCTGCATGTTCGTGTTGGTGAGCAGGAATCCGCGCTTGTCGGTCGCGAATCCCGAGTCGCGGATCCATCCCGGCGCGCCGGCGCCGGTGACCCAGAACACCGCGTCGGTCGCGAATTCGATGCCGCCCTCCAGCCGCACGAAGCCCTCGCCCACTTCCCTCACCGGCTGCCCGACATGCGAGGCGACGCGCGAGCGGCCCATTTCCTCGATCAGCCTGCGCGCCGCTGCCTTCGAGATGCCGACGCCTGCCGCATCGGAGACCAGCCGCACATGCGGCACGTCGGGATCGTTCAGGGCCACGTCGAAGCGATGGCGCATCGCGAGCGCGAGCTCGATCCCCGCGGCCCCTCCGCCCACGATGGTGACGGCATTGATCTTCCCGGCCGCGGCGCGCGCGAACACGCCGTTCCACCCGACCAGCGCCCGTTCGAGCGGGCGCATGAGGATCGCGTGGCGCTCGACGCCTTTCGCCTCGCCGATCGCCGGGTACGAGCCCACGTTGATCGAGAGCACGTCGTACTTGAGGACGGTGCCGTCGGAGCAGGCGACCTCTCGGGCGTCGGGGCTCACCAGCGAAGCCGCCGTGAGGAGCAACTCGGTTTGGGCGCGCCGGACGAGCGGCTCCAGGTCGATGCTGCACTCGGGGAAGGTGTAGTGGCCCGCGATGACGCCGGGCACCATGCCGGTGTAGATGAAGCGATGGCTGGGCGTGACCAGCGTGGCCTGCACCCCGGGCAGCGGCGATTCGGCGAGCTGGCGCAACACCTCGATGTGCGCGTGTCCGCCGCCCAGCAGGACCAGCCGCTTCATCGCCGCGCCTGCAGCTTCACGTCGCCGAACCACGCCGTCACGCGCTCGCGCGTCTGGTCCGTGTCGGCCGAGAGCGCCACGCCGGTGATCGAAGGAGCCGCCTGCCCGAACGCTTCGCGGAAATCCGCCGCCACGTCGCGCGTCTCCGAAACCCACCGTCCGGCCTCGGCGGCGCCGCTGCGCACCACCACCATGCGGACGCGCGACGTGTAGGCGTTCCAGGCCGTCGTGCCGGCCGGATGGCGGTTGTCCCACACGTAGCAGATCGCGGCCGTGGGGATGTCGGCGCCGTAGAGCAGTTTCCCGAGGCGCATGCGCACGCGCTCGCCCAGGGAAAGGGTCTCCTCGGCCACATCGAAGGTCACGTACACCCTCGCCGCGTAGTCGTCGCCCGACTTGCGGAACAGATCGCCGCCCTCGACCACGCGATCCACCTTCCATCGCCAGGCCAGCAACGACGCGCGCGAAGCGTCCACCGACAGCCGGTGCGCGACCGAACCCGCGGCCTCCTCGGCGACGATGCGCAGCACCGTGGTTCCACCGTCATCTACAAGTGCGAATTCGGGCGAACGGATGCGCGGCAGGGCGAGCACTTCCCAGCCCCATGGCAACGCGCTGCCCGCCGCCGCGCCGGAGAACGGCGCGATATTGGCCGAATCCGTCGCGATCGCGGCGAGCGCAGCCCCGGTCAGGACGAGCGAAGCAGTCCCGAACGCACGAGCCGCTCGTAGTCCTCCGGCCGGTCGATGTCCCAAAACGTTTCCAGCTCCTTCCATGTCTTCGCGC
>CAMPHL010000114.1 GCA_946885905.1 uncultured Pseudomonadota bacterium
GCTACGCGAAGGAGCGGGCGTAGCGGCATGCCGAAGAACAACATCGCAGCAGGAGGAGACAATGGCTGAGAGAATCGCGCTGGTGACCGGCGGCATGGGCGGGTTGGGCGAGGCGATCTGCATGAAGCTCGAGAAGATGGGCATCAAGGTCGTGGTCACCTATTCGCCCGGCAACACCAAGTACAAGGAGTGGCTGAAGGAGATGGAAGGCCAGGGCCACAAGTTCCACGCCTATCCCTGCGACGTCTCGGATTTCGAGTCGTGCTCGAAGATGGTCCAGGCGGTGACGGGCGGGATCGGCCCGATCGACATCCTCATCAACAACGCCGGCATCACGCGCGACATGACCTTCAGGAAGATGACCAAGGTCGACTGGGACGCGGTCATCAAGACCAACCTGGACAGCGTCTTCAACGTGACCAAGCCGGTCTGCGACGGCATGGTCGAGCGCGGCTGGGGCCGCATCATCAACGTCTCGAGCGTGAACGGCCAGAAGGGCGCCTTCGGCCAGACCAACTACTCGGCGGCCAAGGCCGGCATGCACGGCTTCACCAAGGCGCTCGCCTACGAGGTCGCAAGGAAGGGCGTGACCGTGAACACCATCTCGCCCGGCTACATCGGGACCAAGATGGTGCTCGCGATCCCGAAGGACGTGCTCGACTCCAAGATCCTGCCGCAGATCCCCATCGGGCGCCTGGGCAAGCCCGAGGAGGTGGCGGGCCTGTGCGCCTACCTCGCCTCCGACGAGGCCGCGTTCCTGACCGGGGCCAACATCGCCATCAACGGCGGGCAGCACATGCAATGATCCCGGGCGCACGCGGCCGCGCCCGACACGGTCTTCCTCGAGGAGCTCACCTGGACCGAGGTCCGCGAGGCGCTCGCGGCCGGCAAGACCACCATCATCCTGCCCACGGGCGGCACCGAGCAAAGCGGGCCACACCTGCCGCTCGGCAAGCACAACATCATCGTCCGCCACGCCGCCGAGCGCATCGCAAGGCGGCTGGGCAACGCGCTCGTGGCGCCGGTGATGGCCTACGTCCCCGAGGGTAGCCTCGATCCGCCCGAGGGGCACATGGCGTTTCCGGGCACCATCAGCCTTCCGCCCGAGCACTTCGCGAAAACGGTCGAATTCGCCGCGCGCAGCTTCAAGGTCAACGGATTCACGGACATCGTCTTCATCGGCGACAGCGGGCCGAATCAGGAGCCGATGGCCAGGGTCGCGAAGCAGCTCAACCGCGAGTGGGCCGCGACAGGCGTGCGCGCGCACTACATCTCCGGCTACTACACCGTGGGATACGCCCCGGGCGGCGGCTTTTCGAAGTGGCTCCAGGCGCAGGGCGAGACGGCGCGCGACATCGGCCGGCACGGCGGGATCGCCGACACGTCGCAACTCATGGCGATCGACCCAGGCCTCGTCCGTGCGGACAAGGTCGAGCCTGGCATCAACTGGAAAGCGAGCGGCGTGTCGGGCAATCCCACCCGGGCGAGCGCCGCCTTCGGGCAACGCGGTCTCGAGATGAGGATCGAGGCCGCGGTCGCGCAGATCCGGGCCTCGATCGGTTCCGGCCGGCGCTGAGGGGCGGCACTGGCGGCATAATGGCGCTGCCCCGCCAACCACACGGAAAACCCATGACCCGAATCCGCCTCGCAGCGCTCGCCCTTTCCTGCGCCGCCACGTTCGCCGCCTTCGCCGCCGCCGCCGGCGAGGTCGTGCTCTATTCGTCCAACACGGTCGACGCGATCAACGCGGTGACGGAGGACTTCCAGAAGAAGCATCCCGACATCAAGGTCACCGCGGTGCGCGGCAGCACCGGCGCGATGATGCAGCGGATCAAGGCGGAGGCGGGCGCGCCCAAGGCCGACATCTTCTGGTCCGGCGGCTTCTCGGTCCTGCGCCTCTACAAGGACTACTTCGAGCCGTACAAGTCGTCGCAGACCGCCGGCGTGCAGGCCGGATACAAGGACCCGAACGGCGCCTGGAGCGGCACCAACGCGCACGTGATGGTGATCATGGTGAACAAGCGCGCGCTCAAGGGCGACCCCATGCCGAAGACGTGGTCGGACCTGGCGCACCCGCGCTGGAAGGATCGCCTGGTCGTGAGCGACCCGGAGAAGACCAGCTCCTCGCTCGCCACGCTCTGGGGCATCGAGCAAGCGCTCGGCAAGGAGCCGCTCAAGGGGATCGCGAAGAACGCCACCGTCACCAGCACCGCGTCGCAGGTGTTCGACGGCGTGGCCAAGGGCGAATTCGCGGTGGGCCTCACGATGGAATACGCCGCGCAGGAGTACGTCTCCGGCGGCAACAAGGACGTGGAGGTGATCTATCCCACCGAGGGCACGTTCGTAGCGCCCGAGGGCATGGCGCTCGTGAAGGGCGGGCCCAATCCCGGCGACGCGAAGAAGTTCTACGATTACCTCGCCTCGCGGCAGGCCCAGGAGATGCTGGTGAAGAAGTTCTTCCGCCGTCCGATCCGCGACGACGTCGATACCACGAAGGTCGGCCTGCCGGCGACCACCTCCTTCAAGCTCTCGCAGACCGACGACCAGAAGCTCTCGGCCGGCCAGCCCGCGTTCATCGCTTCCTGGAAGGAGATGGTCGCGGCGAAGTAGCGCCATGCAGATCCGTTTCGAGCGCGTCACCCAGCGCTACGACGGGCAGCCGCTCTTCACCGACCTCGACCTCGAGATTCCCTCGGGGCGGTTGTTCACGCTCCTGGGCCCGTCGGGCTGCGGGAAGACCACGCTCCTGCGAATGCTCGCCGGGTTCGTGGTGCCCGACTCCGGGCGCGTGTGGTTCGGCGAGCGCGACGTCACCGCCCTCGCGGTCCACAAGCGCGTCGTGGGGATGGTGTTCCAGGACTACGCGCTCTTCCCGGACCGCTCGGCGCTCGCCAACGTCATGTACGGGCTGGATGCCCGCGGAGTCCCGGCGGCGCAGGCGAGGCGGCGCGCGATGGCGATGCTCGAGCGCGTGGGACTGCGCGACCTCGCCGAGCGCCCGCCCGCCAAGCTCTCGGGCGGACAGCGCCAGCGCGTCGCGATGGCCCGCGCGCTCGTGATCGACCCGCAGCTGCTGCTCCTGGACGAGCCGCTGGCGGCCCTGGACGTGAAGCTGCGGGTGGAGCTGCGCGCGATGGTGCGCGAGCTGCAGCTCGAGTCGAAGGTCACGACGGTCTTCGTGACCCACGACCAGGAGGAGGCGCTCGCGCTCTCGGACATCGTCGCGGTGATGGACCGCGGCAGGATCGTGCAGATGGGGCCGCCCACCGAGATCTACGCGAAGCCGGTGAACGGGTATGCGGCGGATTTCCTCGGCAGCGCGAACCTCCTGCCCGCCGGCGAAGGCAAGTCCCGTGTGGTGCGGCGCGAGGAAGTCGCGATCTCCCCCTCGCTCGGTGCCGGGCAGGGGGGGCTGGCCGGCGTCGTCGAGCACGTGGAGTTTCGCGGCCCCGTTGTCGGCTACCGCATCCGCACGTCCCTCGGCGTGATCCACGCCGACGTCTGGGGCCCCGGGCGCATGCACGAGCGCGGGGAAGAGGTGATCGTGCGGATGCCGGCCGACGCGCGGATCGTCGAGTGAGGCGCGATCCGGGCTGGACGATGGTCATGGTCGCGGGCTTCGCGATCCTCGCGCTCTTCCTGGTGTGGCCGCTCGTCACCACCTTCGCGTACAGCTTCCGCGGCCCCGACGGCAGCTACGGCCTGTCGGGATACGCCGCGTTCTTCAACAGCCGGCCGTACCGCGACTCGCTCTGGAATACGCTCATCCTCGGCGGGGCCGTCACCGCGACCTCGATGGTGGTCGGCGGCGCGCTCGCGATCCTGGTCGCGCGCTGCCGCTTTCCGTTCGCGGGCTGGGTCGCGGCGCTTCCGCTGGTCACGCTCGTCATTCCCGACGTGGTCGTGGCCGCCGCGTGGACGCTGATCCTCGGCCAGCAGGGCATCGTGAACTCATGGATTTCCTCCACGGGCCTGCAAGTAGGCTCGCTCTATTCGTGGTGGGGCCTCGTCTTCGTGATGACGCTGAACAGCTACGTCTATGCCTTCGTGATGATCCTGGTGGGCCTCAAGGCCGTGGACCGCAACCTCGAGGAGGCGGCGATGAGCCTGGGCCGGCCGCTGCCGCGGGTGCTCACGGGCGTGACCTTGCCGCTCATCCTTCCGTCCATCTTCGGCGCCGCGGTCGTGGTGTTCACCCACGTGATCGGCAGCTTCGGCATCCCCGCGATCCTGGGCGCGCGCATGCCGGTGCTCGCCGTGAAGGCGTACAACGAGTTCGTGAGCGAGCTGGGCGGCAACCCGCAGATGCAGACCACGATGGCCACGATGCTCGTGATCCTCGGCGTGGCGATGCTCGCGGTGCAGAAGCTCTTCGTCGAGCGCGGGCAGTACCAGATGGAATCGGGGCGAGCGCCGCCCCAGGTCCCGATCCGCGGCCTGGCGGGGACGCTGGCCGCGGCCGCGGTGGTCGTGGTCGTCGTGCTGTCGCTCGCCCCCGCCGTGGTCGCGGTCGTCACCGCCTTCACGCCGGCGAAGGGGCCGGTGGTGCATTACGGCGGATTCACGCTCGACCACATGAGCTCCGCGCTCACGCGCGCGGCCATTCCGCTGCGCAACTCGCTCGGGCTCGCAGCCGTGGCCACGGTCGCGGGCGTGGTCTTCTCGGTCGCCGCCGCCTACCTCGTCGTGAAACGCCGCTCGGCCGCGACCGCGACGCTGGACGTCCTGGTGATGCTTCCCCTCACCATCGCGGGCACGGTCCTCGGCATCGCGCTGGTGAACACCTTCAATACCGGTTGGCTCGTGCTCACGGGCACGTGGATCATCATGGCGCTCGCCTACTTCCTGCGCCGCATCCCCAACAGCGTCCGCGCGGCCGTGGGCCCGCTGCACAACGTGCGCGACTCGATCGAGGAGGCGTCGGTGAGCCTGGGAGTGCCGCCGCTGCGAAGCTTCTTCAAGGTCGTGCTGCCCCTCATCGGCCCGGCGGTCATCGCGGCCGCGGTGCTGATGTGGGTCACCTCGCTCTCCGAGCTCTCGGCCACCATCGTCCTCTACTACGGGGGCATGAGCACCATGCCGATCCAGATCTTCCAGCAGCTCGACAGCGGGCGCCTGGCGCCCGCGAGCGCCTACAGCGTGATCCTCATGCTGGCGATTTTCCTGCCCCTCGCGATCGCGCGGTGGGCCTTCAACGTGAAAGTGGATGCCATCCAATGACCAGGATCCTCGCCCGGCGTGTTTCCCAGGTGAAGCCCCCGATGACACGCGCGATGACCAGCCTCGGCAACGAGCTGGCGCGCGCGGGCCGCTCGATCATGTCGCTCGCGCAGGGCGAGCCCGATTTCGACACGCCCGTGCACGTGCGCGAGGCGGGCAAGGCGGCGATCGATGCGGGCAAGACGCGCTACACGGACATCCCGGGCAGCCGCGAGCTCACCGCAGCGATCATCCGCAAGTTCGCGCGCGACAACGGGCTCGTCTTCCAGCCGAACGAGATCACCATCGGCGTGGGCTCCAAGCAGGTGCTCTACAACGCGCTGCAGGCCACGGTCGACCCCGGCGACGAGGTGCTCGTCGCGGTCCCGGCGTGGGTTTCGTACATGGAGATGGTTCGCATGGCCGATGGCGTGCCGGTGACGTTGCCCGCGACCGCGGCCACCGGCTTCAAGATCACGCCCGCGCAGCTCGAGGCCGCGATCACGCCGCGCTCGCGCTGGCTGATGCTCAACTCCCCGAGCAACCCGAGCGGCGCCGAATACTCGGCGGCCGAGCTCGCCGCCCTGGGCGAGGTGCTGCTGCGCCAGCCGCACGTCTGGATGATGTCCGACGACATCTACGAGAAGATCCGCTATACCGACGGGGCCTTCGCGACGATGGCGAAGGTCGTCCCGGAGCTGGCCTCGCGCTGCCTCACCATCAACGGCATCTCCAAGGCCTTCGCGATGACGGGCTGGCGCTGCGGCTACGCGGCCGGCCCCACGGAGCTCATCCGCGGCATGAACCTGGTGCAGGGCACGTCGGTCTCGCACACGAGCTCGGTCACGCAGGCGGCTGCGATCGCGGCGCTGGACGGCCCGATGGATTTCCTCGCCCCTTTCGTCGCCGCCTACCGCCGCCGCCGTGATCTCGTGGTGGCAGCGCTGCGCGAGATCCAAGGCGTGCGGTGCACGGTTCCCGACGGCGCGTTCTACGCCTTCCCGAGCTGCGAAGGACTCCTCGGGAAGCGCGCGCCGAATGGCAAGGTCATCGCGACCGACCTGGAGCTCTGCATGTATTTCCTCGAGGAGGCCGGCGTCGCCCTGGTCCCGGGGAGCGCTTTCGAGCTGGCCGGGCACTTCCGCATCTCGTATGCGGCCGCGGACGCTACGCTGGAGGAGGGCATGAAGCGGCTGAAGGCAGCTTGCGCGGCGTTGCAGTAACTCTCTCCCAGGAGGAGAGCACTTCTACGCGTACATGTGCAAGCCGCCATTGACCGACAGATTCGTGCCGGTGATGTAGGCCGCCTTGTCGGAAGCGAGGAAGGCGACCGCGTCGGCCACTTCCTCGGGCATCGCGAGGCGCCCGGCCGGGATCTCGGCCACGATCTTCTGGCGCACGTCCTCGCGGATCGCCATCACCATGTCGGTCTGCACGTAGCCGGGCGAGACCGCGTTCACGGTGATGCCCTTCTTCACGACTTCCTGCGCGAGCGACTTGGTGAAGCCGAGGATGCCGGCCTTGGCGGCGGCGTAGTTGGTCTGGCCGAACTGGCCGCGAACCGCGTTCACCGACGAGATGTTCACGATCCGGCCCCAGTTGCGCTCGATCATCGCGTCGATCACGTGGCGCGTCACGTTGAAGACGCTGTCGAGGTTGGTCGAGAGCACGGCGCGCCACTGCTCGGGCGTCATCTTCCTGAACGTGCTGTCGCGCGTGATCCCGGCGCAGTTCACCAGGATGTCGACGCAGCCGTGGTCCGATTCGATCGCGCGGATCATCTTGCCCATCGCCTCGTAGTCGGCCACGTCGCCGAAGGCGAGCGCGCTCGACGAGCCGTTCAGGCCCGCGGCCGCCATCGCCTGGCGCCAGCGCTCCTCGGTGCCGGCGATGGCGTAGTTGGCCACCACGAAGTGGCCCTCGCGGGCGAGCTTCTTGCAGATCGCCGTTCCGATGCCGCCCACGCCGCCGGTCACGAGCGCGATTTTCTTGTCCATGCCTGTTCTCCTTGTCGTTTGCGCCGCCCCAAAAAAAACCCCAGGGGTCGCCTGGGGTTCGAACCTTTATCCGATGCTGCGATAAAGGAGGAGGAGACGGTAGGGCCCCGCGCTACTTGCGCTTGGCCTGGCGCGTCGCGGCGACTCCCGCCGCGTCGGCGTAGCTCGCGAAGTTCCTCGCGGCCTTGGTGAGCGTGTCGAACGCGGCGGTAGCGGCCGCGAGCTGGGACTTGATCGCCGCGACGGCGACGTCGCTGCCGGCGGGCGCGGCCTTGGCGGCCTGGTCCACGCCCTCGGCACGGCCCT